>CALVJQ010000008.1 GCA_944332265.1 uncultured Bacilli bacterium | reverse complement strand
TTTTTTTTGCCGACATAGCGTAACTGGCAGCGCAACTGACTTGTAATCAGTAGGTTGGGGGTTCGACTCCCTCTGTCGGCACCACTTTTGGGAGGATAGCGAAGTGGTCAAACGCGGCAGACTGTAAATCTGTTCCTTCGGGTTCCATGGTTCAAATCCATGTCCTCCCACCATTTCTGTATTGCCTTGTAGCCAAGTGGTAAGGCATCAGACTTTGACTCTGACATTCCGATGGTTCGAGTCCATCCAAGGCAGCCATTTCTGTTCCGCTAGCTCAGTCGGTAGAGCATTTGACTTTTAATCAAAGGGTCTCGGGTTCGAATCCCGAGCGGGACACCATTTTTAAATATGAACTAGGTATTCCTAGTTTTTATTTTGTAATATATTTATCGTAAAAAAAACTTGCTTTTTGCATAAAATAGAGATATAATGAATTTACGTTTATGGAAAAAGCGAGCGTTTGCGCTCATAGCTCAATTGGATAGAGCGTTAGACTACGGATCTAAAGGTTAGGGGTTCGACTCCCTTTGGGCGCACCATTATAAATCGAGAAGTAGCACAGCTTGGTAGTGCACTAGTTTTGGGAACTAGGGGTCGCAGGTTCGAATCCTGTCTTCTCGACCATTTAGTTAATAAAACCTCTTATAGAGGTTTTTTTATTGTATAAATATATTGTTTATATAATTATTTTTTATATTTTGTTGAATTTATGATTATTTATTTGATTAAATAGTTTCTCTTTATATATTTATTATAATTATGATAGAATTAAAGTGAAATTAAAAGGATTGTCTCCTATAAATTACAGGTTACAATCCTCTAATTAGAAAATATTTATAAACTGTCCAACTTTTGGGGTTCAGTTCAATTAAAGTCTACTTTTTATTCTCCTTTTAAATATTGTTTAAAATATTTTATTGTATTATTCATAAATGCGAGTTCTTCTATTTCGTATTTTAGTTTTAAATTATAATTATTTAGCATTTGTTTTTTGGCGTCGATGTTTTTACAATCTATATATTTGAAATTATCGTTGGTTGTTAAATTATGTAGTGATGTCAAATAATCTGATATTATTTCGTGATTACTATTTTTAAGAGTTTTTATGTATTGTGAATTGTCTAATTTATTTTTGTATAGAGAATCTAATTGTGCATAGTATATTTGAACGTTATTATTATTTTTTATTTCTTTTTTCTTTAGCAGTACTTCGTAATTTGAATATACTATTATTTGTTCACCGATATTTTTACATATTATATCTTCAATTATTTTTGCATCCTTGTGATTTTTATACTCGTCTTTTAAAATATAATCTTTGTATTCTTTATTGGTTTGATCTATATGACATATATCCTCAATGTTTGTTTTCAAATCGTTATATATAATGTCTGCGTTTTTATAGTAAATGTATGACATTTCGTTTACTTTTATTGGAGTATAAATATTATATATTTTTATTATATTAGGTACTAATGTAATAATTAATATTAGTATCATTCCGTAAATAAATACTTTATTATTTTTTAATATATTCTTCGCTTGTTTTTTATTTTTATGATTTTTCATTTATATCACCATTACAAACATATCACAATAAGTATATATAGTAAATAAATTTAAAGATGATTAATCTCAATTTTCATAATGAGTTATTTAATTTGCTTTTTTAGTTACTTTCTTTAAAGTATAATAAACATAATTATGTCGTTATGATAAAATAATGGTAGGTGATTTAATGAAGAAATTTGTTCTTTGGATAATTAAAATGTATCAAATTACACCATTACATTGTCATTCTTTATGTCGATTTAAACCTACTTGTTCACAATATATGATAGATTCTATTAACTATTATGGATTGTTAAAAGGGGGATTACTAGGGATAAAAAGAATTCTTAAATGTCATCCATTTGGGAAATATGGTTATGATCCAGTTCCATTAAAGGGTAAAAAATAGTTAAATAACATGATATAATATAGATGGTGATAAGATGAAAAAAGAAGAAATAATTAATAATATAGGTTTTGTAATAGCTGTAATTACAGTAATACTAGCTGTTTGTTTTAAAGATAATATTGTTTTAGTAGGAATAATAGTTGGAATAGGTGGCTTTCTTTATGGACTATGTTTATCTTTAAATTTAAATAATAGTGGGTATGTATTTTTAGCTATTGGTGGTAGTTTGGCACTAAGTCTTTCATTATATAAATTTGATATTCTAGATAAAGGTGATGCTTTTACTTTTATGATTTGTTGTAGTATATTTTTATTAATGATTGTATATTTGATATTTAGTAGAATAAAAGAGAAGAAGATATTTAGTAAATTTTCTTTGGTAGTTGATGCTGAAGTAGTTGATTTAGTTAAAAATCCTAATACTAAGAAAGAATTTTATCAACCTGTATATTCTTATGTTGTAGATGGTGAAAGTTATGTTGTTAATGCTTTAGGGTATACTGATAAGTTTATTCCTAAATTAGGAGATAAGATAAAATTATATGTAGATCCTACTAATTATGAGAGTGTTTATTTTGATAGTAAGTTAACTAGTAAATTATATAATATTGGTTTATGTTTGTTTTTATTAATTGCTTCTTTAGTTATTATGATAACTTTATTTATATAGGAAATTATGAGTAAGTTGGATAATATTTTTACTTTATTACGAGATATAGATGGTTTATATAATAAAGTTTTAAATGGTAATAAAAATGTTGTAGACCAGTTAGATGATTTAATGGTTAAAATATTAGAATATGATGATTTATCTTCATATAATAATGGAGAAGTTGAAGTTATATCTCTTGTAATAAAGAATTTTACTGATAAAGTAAATTTGATATATAAATTATTAGATTTAAATATTAAGAAAGAGATAACTTTAGAAGAATTAGAAGAAGAGTTTAGGCAAATTGAATTAAAAAGATTTGAAACAGTTAATCGATATGTTATGGGCTTAATTATGGTAGATGATATAGAGAGATTTAAAAATGATTTGTTTTCTTTTCGAGAAAGGCTATATGCTATACAAATTAATGATAACAATTTACTTAAGATAGCACGAATGAAAAGTAAGGTACAGCACTTTGATACGGAAATTTTAGAAGATGAAGATGTTTTAAGAGTAGCTTATCAAAATTCTAATTAGGTATATAGAAAAGTTATATCAGAATAATTTTTCTTTTTTTTTACCATAATAGTGTTATAATTAGTTCATTCCCTTTTAAGAAAGTAGTGAAAAATTTTATGAAACATAAATATTTAGTAATTGCTTTACTATTGATGTTTTTTAGTATTTGTGAAGCTAAAGCATTAACAGTTGGTGATTGCAAAGTATTAGCATCATTTAAATTAAGCTCAAGTTTAGATGAGGAAAAGTATATTTGTAAAGGTAAAGAATTTGGTAAGAATATAGATGAAATATATTATTCTGGTGAAGGATCAACTATTAAGTTAAATAAAGCAAATATTTATTATTTTAGTAATTATGAAGAATATGATATTACTTTAAATATTACGGATAGTAATAATATTTCATTATTACATATAGCTTTATCTAATTTAAAAGTAACTGGTAGTGGTTCATTGAAATTTAAGCAGAATTCTTTTGTAAAAAAAGTTATTAATGGTGAAGCTGTATATCAATTTGAGTATGATGGTAAAACATTAATAAATAGTGATAAGAAAATATATGAGGGAACTACATTAGAATTTGCAGATTATTATGAAACACTAAAAGAGATAAATGATTTACCTGACGAATATGATTTAGAGAACTTCGGATTAAATCAAGTAGTTGATTATACAAAAATGACTTCTGTTACTGTAACAGATTCATGGATTGATAAACATATTGATACAGAATTAAATGTATCTACTGGTGATGGTTTTGGAATAGTAGAATATGTTAAACCGAAGGAAACTAAGAAAGAAGAAAAGAAAGAAAAAGAAGAAAATAAACAGTTAGAAACAGATAATGTTATTTTAATATCAGATAAAGAATTAAAAAAGAAATATGAATTAAAGGAAGAAGATCTTAGTGATAAGGAAGTAGCTTCAAAAGTAGAAGAAGCTATTTCAGATAAAGATTTAATAAGTTTTTATGATGTTAGTGTTTATAATGGTAAGAAACTTGTTTCTATGAAAAATGGAAAGTATGTCATAAAAATAAAGATAAGTGATGTTAAAGGACAATATGAAAATTATCAAATAATATATGTTAATGATGATGGTGAAATAGAAGAATATATTGATGGGGTTGTTGAAGGAGAATATATTGTTTTTGAGACATCTCATTTAAGTCAATATGGAGTTATTGGAACTCCTATTGATATAGAACCTAAGGTTAGTGTTATTGAGCCGGTTATAGATAATAAAATCAATGTTAGTAATATATTTAAAGTTATGATTTTATTATCTATAGTCATAGCAACTATTATTTTAATTACATTTATTGTAATTAAAAGTGGTTTACTTCCGAAGAAGAAAAAGAGAAAGAGAAGAATTGCTTAATAATTCTTCTTTTTTCTAACTTTTAATATTATGATATAATTAAATAGGTGTTAAAATGAGATTTTTATTATATTATTTATTGGGTATAAATTTAGTTACTTTTATTATATATGGTATAGATAAGATGAAAGCTATTAAGAATAGAAGAAGAGTAAAAGAAAGTTTTTTATTTACATTAGGAATGTTAGGGGGATTTGCTGGTGCGTTTTTAGGGATGTTTAGCTTTCATCATAAAACAAGAAAGTTTATATTTTATTTAGTAAATATGATAGCTTTAATTATTTGGATTATTATAGGATGGTGGTATTAATGGAAATGATTGTACATTTAGATGAAGATGTTTTTGAAGTTGTAGAAGAAGGAATAAAAAATGTCGAAGTAAGAATTAATGACGAAAAAAGAAAAAAATTACATGTTGGAGATAAATTAATTTTTTTAAAAAGACCTTTGGAGAAAGAGAAGATTGTGTCTGAAGTTATAGGATTGGATTATTATGATAGTTTTGCAGAATTAGTTAAACATTATGATATGGAAAGACTTTATTTGGGAAATTATACAAAAGAAGAATTTCTTAAGTTACTGGAAAGATTTTATTCTATGGAAGAACAAGAAAAGTATGGAGTAGTAGCTATTTTATTTAGAAAGGATTAATTATGAAAAGAAGTGCAGGAATATTACCATTTAAGATAGTAGATAATAAGTTATTTGTTTATTTGGAACATCCTGGAGGACCTTATTGGCAAGATAAAGATTTATGGAGTGTTTGTAAAGGAGAATACAGTAATGAAAAAGCAATAGATGCAGCAATTAGAGAGTTTAAGGAAGAGACTAATTTTGAAATAAATAAAAAAGATTTGTTTTTTATTGGTTCTGAGAAACAAGAATCTACTAATAAGTTAGTTACTATATTTGGAGTTGAAACAGATTTTGATGCAAAGAAGATGTCTTCAAATACTTTTAAATTAGAATGGCCACCTTTATCAGGAGAAATACATGAGTATCCAGAAATGGATGAAGGAAGATGGTTTTTAATAGAAGAAGCTAAAGGGAAAATATTAAAAGGACAAAGAAAATTCTTAGATAAACTAATTAGGATATTAAATAGAGAAAATAAGTAAAATATGGTAGAATAATGGATATGGGTGGAGGGATATAATGGATATTTCCTTAAGAATTATAATTTTATTGTTTTTTATTTATTCTTTTTTAGGTTGGTTTATGGAAGTTTGTGTAGCATTACATGATGAAAATAAATTAATAAATCGTGGCTTTTTAATAGGACCATATTGTCCTATATATGGAGTTGGAGTTTTATTAATTATGTTATTATTACATAAGTATGCTGATGATCCTTTTGTTTTATTTATAATGGCTGTTTTATTATGTTCTATTTTGGAATATTTTACAGGTTATATAATGGAGAAATTATTTAAAGCACGTTGGTGGGATTATTCTCATAAAAAGTTTAATATTAATGGGAGAATTTGTTTAGATAATTTATTGGCTTTTGGAATATTAGGTCTTTTGGTTATGTATGTATTAAATCCTTTCTTTATATCTATGCTAAGTAAAATGAATGAAATTATAATGAATATTGTTGTATGTTTATTATTAATATTATTTGTTGTTGATTTGTGTATATCTTTAAAAATAATTAGTGGTTTTAAAAATATTACAAAGTCTATTAAGAAAGATAACACAGAAGAGATTACACGAAAAGTTAAAGAAATGTTATTAAATCGTGGTGGATTATATAGACGTTTAGTTACAGCTTTTAATTTTGAAGCTAGTGAAAAATTAATACGTGATTTTACTTTGAAAGTTAAGAATAGTGCAAGTAAAGCAATATCAAGATTGGAGAAAGAAAAAGATAAAAAAATAGAACAAGTAATGAAAGAGTATAATAGTAAGATTAATAAAATTAAGAAAAGCGAAAAGAAAGAAATAAATAAAAAAGTAGATGGTTAAAATGTTTAATAATAAAAAAAGTAGTTTTGATAAAATTAATGACTATTTAGTGAAAAAAGGTCATGAATTAGTGTTTTCTATTTATTTAGCTGATTATAATGGAAATAATATATATATACGTTTTGATTATGTACCTAAAATTGCTGTTTATAAAATTGTTTGGGTTGATTTGAATTTTTTAAATATTAAACATCTTGAAAGTTATATTAATGTTCAGATGTTAACAAAGTTTATTTCGACAAAGATAATTGAAAAGTTAGCAGAAATTGATTATGAAAGTGGCTTTTATCTAAATGATGATATAATAGGTGATAGAGTTGAATTGTTAACATATTTAAAAGAAAATAAAGAATATGTTTTTGATCGCTTTCTTCCTTTAGAGTGGGAGAAATTTATTGATCCTTTGGCTTTAATTTTTTCTTATTTACCTAGAGGGATGGAAGTATTTTTAAATGAAATATTCGCTAAATTTGATGGAACTGAGGAAGGATATAATTGTTTGAAACCAATAAAATTTAATATTTTAAAAGGAGATTCAACAAAAATATTTAGAAGTTTAAGTATTAGTAAAGGTACAGAGTTATTTGAACAGAATAGAGTATTATTTTTAGAGAAAGTTGATAATAAGTATTTAGCAATTGTTGAAGATCGTATTCCTTATTTAGTTATGATTGAGGAAGTTGATAAAGAACATACTTTGTTATGGTGTAATTGTAAAGCACGTTATTATTGTAAACATATATATGCTGTTTTATTAGCTATAAGAGAAAATAGATTTAATAATTTTTATAAAGTTAAGTTTTTAGGTAAAGAAGAGTCTTTACTAGATAAGGTAACATTAAGAAATTTTTATTATAGTTTTGGTATTAGAAATGGCAAGCTTTATATAGTGACACCAGATGGAATGATTTTGCCTTTAAATCCTGTAGAAAATGGCAAATTATTATTTGAAGTAATAGAAGATGATGATAATTGTAGTTTATCTAAGGCATTGGAAGAATTTAAGTTAAAATAAAGTATTAGGGATAATACTTTTTTTTATGTTATACTTTAAGTGGTGATACTATGTTTAATTTATATAAGTATTTAAAGTTAATAGATGAATATAGTGAAGAAAAAGTAAAAAGTAAGATTTTTTGTTCATGGTATGGGGATACGATAAAAATATTATTAGTGGCGATTTTTATTGATGCTTTTTTCTTTCCAATATTAACAAGATATAGTTATAATTATTATTTGATATTTTATTTTTTTATAATATTAGGGATGTTTTATTATTTAGTAACGCGTAAGGCAGGACTTGGATTAACAGAGAATAGATTAGTTTATATTCGTTTTAAGAGATTAGGAATGGGAATTAAGAAGATAGAAGAGATTCCTTTTACTAAGATAAGAAGTATAAATGTGAGAAGTTTTATTGGAATTTATTTTGTATATTTTTCTTATATCAGCTCAAGTGGAAGATTGGAAAAAGTTAGAGTTTATTTTGCTAAGAGATATTGGGGATTTAATAGTACTGATATTATGGAGAATAGAAAAACGATAGTAGAGAAATTAATGAAGATGCAGAAAGTTTTGGATAGAGGTGATTTTTAGTGTTGCAGATAAAAAATTATTGTATGGAGTATATAGAAGGTAAAAGGGTTATTGACAATTTAAATCTTTCTGTACGTGAGGGAGATATATATGCTTTTGTTGGGCGAAATGGAGTTGGTAAGACAACTACTATTAAATCTATTGTAGGGATAAATCATATAACAGATGGAGATATTTTATTAGATAAAATAAGTATTTTAAAGAAACCAATTGAATATAAAAAGAATATTGCTTATGTTCCGGATAATCCTATATTATATGAATATTTAACAGGTATTCAGTATTTGAATTTTATTGCGGATATTTATGAGATGACGTATAAAGAACGTGAAGAGCAAATAAAGAAATATGCTAATAAATTTGAATTATATAATGAACTTGGAAATTTGATAAGTAGTTACTCACATGGTATGAAGCAAAAATTAGTACTTATTGCTGCTTTTATGCATAATCCTAAATTGTATGTTTTAGATGAACCATTTGTTGGATTAGATCCTAAAGCATCATTTACTTTAAAAGAATTACTTAAGGAAAAAGCTAATGAAGGAAAGATTATCTTTTTCTCAACTCATGTTTTAGATGTAGCAGAAAGATTATGTAATAGAATAGCTATTATTAAAGATGGTAAACTAATTGCTGATGGAGATATGGAAAGAATTATAAAAGATAAAACACTAGAGCAAACATTTATGGAGTTAGTTGGCGATGAATAAGTTAATAAAGTTAATATATATTAATTTACTAGGTTTATTTGATATTAATAAAATAATTGTTGCTCGTAGTGAAGGAGTAAAAAGTAATTTAGAAAAGAAAATGGTTATAACGGTTTTGATAGGTTTATTTTATGGATATGTTATATACTCTTTATTTTCATATATAAAAATTAATAATAGTTATATTATATTTAATATTGGTTTTTTTATTAGTTCATTAATTTGTATGATTTCTAATATTATTAATATAGAACCGATATTATTTAAGAATAATGATAATGATGTATTGTTTTCAATGCCAGTTACAAGATATCAAATATTATTAAGTAAATTATTTGTAATTTATATTCGTAATTTATTTTATGTAATAGTAATAATGGGAGCAATATTATTAAGTTATCTTAGTTATGGAATTAATGTAAGTGAATTATTTGTTTTAATGTATATATGTAGTTTGTTGATTATTCCTTTTATACCGATTGTTATATCGACAATAATTGCTTATTTAAATGATTTATTTAAGTTAAAGACTAATGATTCATTATTATTTAAAATAATAAAGATTATGATAGTAGGAGTTGTTTTAGGGGGAATCTTTTTATTATTTAAAGATATATTTAAATATGGAGGTAATTTAAATAAGTTGTTGGATATCTTTAATAATAAAATAAAATTATTATATCCTTTAATTATGATATTTGATATAGCTTTAAATAGGGGAAGTTTATTTAGTTTTATTATTTTAATTAGTCTTCCTATTATAGTAATATATATATATAGTTTATTTATTACTAATAATTATTTAAGAATGTGTTCATTACTTAAAGGAATTAAGAAAGCTTCTAGTTTTGTTTATAAAAAGAAATTTAAATTAGGTCAAATTCTAGGAATAGTTAGAAAAGAATTATGTTGTATTATAAATAATAAAGTGTATTTTAGAAGCTCTGTTGTTACTTTATTTATTTTTAGTATTGTTTTATTTATTTTGTTAAATGTTATAGATTTAGATAGATTTAAAAAGATTAATAATTTTATGTTATATTTTAATACTTATTTACCAATGATATTAGCTATGTTTGTAACTTTAAATAATAGTGCTATTTCTTCTTTTAGTTTAGAAAAAGATAATATACAAGTATTATGTTCTATGCCTTTAAATATGATGGAGATTATTTTAGGTAAATGGATACCTAGTATATTAATAGGTAGTATTTTTGTAATTATTAATGGTTCTTTAGTTTGGTTTTATTTAGAAATACCTAAATGGACGATTATATATTCTTATGTTATTCCTTTTATTGCTTTATTATTTGTTAGTTTAACTTCTATTGTTTTAGATTATCGTTTTATTGAAAAAAATGAAACTGATGATAATGTAATTATTAAGGGGAGAATAATTTCATTTATTCCAACTTTTTTAGCAATTATTATTGGGATAGGTCCTTTCTTTTTACCACTTTATGGCGAATATGAGTTGTTATTGGGTGGTTATGCTTTAGGAATGCTTTTTTTACTAATATTTTTGCTTTTATATTTAATAGTTAGACATAAAAAATTAAAAATGAATTTAATTAATTAAAAGAGCAGTAGAAATGCTCTTTTTTAAATGGTATAATAAGAAAAGAATAGAAGGTGTGTTATGGATAGTTATGATGTAATAGTAGTGGGTGCAGGAAATAGTGGGTTAATTAGTGCTCTTACTTTATTAAATGATGGATATAAAGTATTATTATTAGATGAACATAATAATATAGGTGGTTTTTCAAGAGAAATAAGAAAAGGAAGATTTAATTTTGATTTGACCTTTAATAAATTATATTTGAAAAATAATAATAATGAATCATATATGTTAAGAAGTTTATTTAAGAAACTTAATATAGATAAAAAAATAGATTTTGCCCAAGTATCTGAATTATGTCATTTTATAACACCAGATAAAAATGTAGTGTTACCTTTAGGTGTTGAAAATTATATTGAAAAAATAGAGGAACTTGTTCCTGGGTCACGTTCTAAATTAGAAGAGTTTTTTGAATTAGCTAGAGAGTGTCGTGAAGCTTTAAATTATGTAGTTACACATAAAGATAATATAGATTATGATTATATTAAAGAAGAATATAATAATTTTATGAGGGTAGCAGGATATTCTCTTAGTAAAGTTTTAGATGCTATTGATGTTCCTTTAGAAGCTCAAGAAATATTGGATGTCTTGTGGATATATTGGGGAAGTAGTGAGATAGAAATATCTTTTGTTTCTTATGCTGTTTCTTTATTAAATATGTTAGAGTATGGTTTAGAAGTACCTTCTAATAATGGTTATGATATATCTTTAACTATAGCTAATGAGTTTTTGGAAAAAGGGGGAGAATTAAAACTTAATAGTAAAGTTGTTAAGTTGTTAGTTGAAGATGGTCAGGTAAATGGGGTTAAGTTATTAGATGGTAATGTTTATTATGCAAATAAGGTTATTGTTAATAGTAATATGTGGAATGTATATGGAAGTTTGATAGAACCTAGTGAAATTCCAAGAGAAGCATTAAAAAATATGAATAAGAGAGAATTAGGTGGAAGATTATTTACAGTTAACTTAGCATTAAATAGAAGTGCTTCTGAATTAGGATTAAATGACTATACATATATTATTTATCATTCTTTAGATAGTGATTTAGAATTTAATCGTATGAAAGAGATAGCTAATGGTAATCAAATATCTTTTGTTTATAATAATGCAAATAGTAGTGTTTCACCAGCAGGGACTTGTTTAATTAGTTTAAATACGATATTTTTTGATGATTGTTATACTAATTATGTAACAGAAGATAGTCTTTTTGGTGATGACCGTGAGATAGCTCAAAGACTTATTCAGGTATTCCAAAAGTATACTAAAGTTAAAATAGCTGATTATATAGAAGAAATAGAAATAGTAAGTCCAATTACTAATTTCACAATTAATGACATACAAAGTGGTAGTACTTATGGATATCGTTTAAGTGGATTAGATAATTATATACCTAGATTACTTAATTATAAAAATGAAAGGTATATAGATGGTTTATATTTATGTGGTGGATTTGATGGTGATATATTTGGTTATAATTCTTCATTTATTAGTGGATATGAAGTAGCTATGGATGTTTTAAAAGAAATAAAAGGTGATAAGTAGTGGAAAAGATAAAAATTCGCTCTTTAGGAGTTTTTGATGAACAAAAATTTAAAAAACTTGGAGATGAGAGAAATAAGTGGTTAGAGTCTGGAGAGGATATGCTTATAAATACTAAAGATTCTAAGTTAGGAGATTTAGTTGATATAATTAGTCCCTCACGATTGATTGTTACCGTAAAAAAAGTTTTAAAGGAGAATGATAAATATAAAAGTATTATTCTTTCTAGTCAAGGTAAGGAGAGTTTAGCTCCATTTAGAGCAGGACAAAAAATTGCTATAACAGTTAATGTTGAGGGAATATATTATACAAAGGCTTATAGTCTTACATCTAGTCCTATGAAAGTAGCAGATGGTGAGTATCAAATTACAGTTAATGATACTGAGAATATTGTGGATCATTATTTGTTTAATTCGGTTAAAATAAATGAAAAATTTGCGATAACAGCGCCATTTGGCGATTTTTATTACGAACCATTAAGAGATGAAGATAATGTAATAGCAATTGTTTCTGATAAAGGAATTATGCCTATTTATTCAATGATTCAAGCAATTGTAGATGGAATAGAAAATTTTAATTTAACTTTATTTTATAGTGCTAAATTAGAAAGTGACATTTTGTTTAAAGAAGAATTAAGAGAATTAGATAGTAAATCTACTAAAGTTAGAGTTAATTTTGTTTTAGCAGAAGAAGAAAAAGATGGGTATTTAACTGGTTATGTTTCAACTGATAAAATTAAGTCAGTTTATAGAGATGGTGAAACAAGTTTTTTTGTAGCGGGTGATGAAGGATTATTAAAGTATTTGGATAAGGAATTAGAAGAATTTAAATTACCAAAGAAATTTATTCGTTATGATTCTTTTTTACCAGTTTGTAATATAAAAAGAGTTGTTAAATATAATTTGGGGATTTATGTAAATGGTGAAAAATTTGATATTCCTTGTTATAATAATAAGACTCTTTTACAAGCTATTGAAGATGGGGGAATATATATACCTAGTAAATGCCAAGTAGGAGTTTGTGGTTTGTGTCGTAGTGAACTAGTAAAAGGTGAAGTTAAGATTATAAATGATAAGAGATCTAATGCTGATAAGAAGTTTAATTATATTCATCCATGTTCTACATATCCATTAAGTGATGTAGAAATTATTGTTAGATAATAAAGTACAACAGTTATGTTGTATTTTTTTAATCCATGGTATAATTATATTAGGTGGTAAAATTATGAATTTGGATAAAATAAAAGAGAATATGGCTTTAAGAAATAAGTATTTATCTTTATATGCTTGTAAAGATAGTGAAGCATATAGGTTTAAAGCTATTAGGGATAATGATTTTAGAACACCTTTTTATCGTGATAGTGATCGAATAGTTTATTCTCTTTCTTATACAAGGTATATGGATAAAACGCAAGTTTTTTCTTTTAATGATAATGATAATATAAGTAAGAGAATGACACATGTTCAAATGGTTAGTAAAATAGCTAGAACAATAGGAAGAGCTTTAAGGCTTAATGAGGATTTAATAGAAGCAGCTGCACTTGGTCATGATTTGGGACATGTTCCTTTTGGTCATGCAGGAGAACGAATTTTAAATGAAATTAGCCAAGAGTATGGGGAAGGATATTTTAATCATAATATTCAAAGTGTAAGAACATTAATGGTTTTGGAAAATAATGGTGTTGGATGTAATATTACGTTACAAGTTTTGGATGCTATTATGTGTCATAATGGCGAATTAGAATTAAAAGAATATCGCCCTAAAAAGAAAACTAAAGAAGAATTTTTAGATGAATATAATAAAACTTATATTGATAGTACAATTGTAAAAAAATTAGTACCAATGACTTTAGAGGGTTGTGTTGTTAGAATAAGTGATATTATTGCTTATATTGGGAGAGATATTGAAGATGCTATTAGAATGGGTGTTATTAAAAAAGAGGAGATACCAAAAGAAATTTCTTCAGTATTAGGAATAACTAATCGTGAAATTATAAATACAATAAATGTTGATTTAATCGAGAATAGTTTAGATAAAGATTATTTATGTATGAGTGATGAAGTCTTTAAGGCGATTAAAAGTCTAAAAGCATTTAATTATGAACATATATATGCTAAAGCTAATACTGATGAAATGCTTAAGTTGTATGAGGATATGTTTAAAAAAGTATTTAAAAAATGTTTAAATGACATTAAGACAAATAATAGGAATAGTCATATATTCACAATTTTTTTAGATGATATGTCTTTGGAGTATTTAAATAATACAACTGATGAACGTAAAGTAATAGATTATATAGCAGGCATGACTGATGATTTTTTAGTTAGTGAATATAATAATATTGTTGATTAATTTTATAATATTGATTTTGTTATATAGAAATAATATAATTTAAGTAGTTATTAGGTAAGGAGTTTTTATTATGAAAACTATGGATTTTAAAAAAATTAATTTAATAGGAATTAAAAAGTTTTTAAAGAAATTAGGAAGAGTTATAAAAAATAGTTTTAAGGCTTTAAGAGAAGTTAAGATAGGTCCTGTAACGGGAAATGTTATTTTAGGAGCTATTGTTTTAATACTGTTTGTTATCTTTTTGGGAAATATTTTTACTAGTAAAGATTTAGATTATCCAGTTGTTTATAATAATAGTGATGGTGATTTATATCTTTTAGATAGTAATGCTAAAAATGACGAAGATGCTGTTAAGTTAGCTGTTGGGGAAAGTATAAGTAACGTAGTTTATGCTAATAATACTGAGAGATATGTTTTATTTATGAAAAATGAGGACTTATATTTGTATGATGCCAAACAAAATGGAGAAACTATAAAAATTATTGATAATGTTATTACATTTACTTTTACGGATGATGATAAATATATTGTAGCTTTAAGTGATGATAATTCTTTAAGAGTTTATAATTATAAAGAAGATAAGAAAATTGAAAAAGATGTAAGTGATATACTAGGTATAACTAAAGATAAAATATTGTATGAAAAAGAAGATAAAGTTTATGTAAGAAGTATAAATCCTAAAAAAGATGATCGAGCTAAAGTTACGGAAGAATATGATAAACAAATAAAGATATCTCTTGATAGTAAAAAAGTTGTTTATATTAATAAAGATCGTGATTTGGTAATATATGATATTAAGAAAGATGAAGATAAAGTTATTGCTAAAAATGTAAGTTCTTATTATAGTGATGATAATTGTGAAAAGATTATGTATGTAGAGAGTGATGATACTAAAAAGATTTTCTATTATGATGGCAAGAAAGAAGTAGAAGTAGCTAAAGATATTTATAGTGTTAGTGCGTATGATGTTTTAAATAAACAGGTAATATATTCAACTATTAAAGATGGTTTATATACTTTGCATTATCAAAAGGTTGGTAGTGATGATGTTATAATAGAAGATGAATTAACTAGTATTAGAACTGTTAAGATATATGATGGAAAAGATATATATTATATAAATGGTGATAGTGAAGTTAAGTATGTTAAAATAAAAGGTTCTAAAATAGGTGATGTTAAGACTATTGCTAGTGATGTTAGTGGATATTTATATTCATATAATAATGGTTTTGCTTTTGTAGCAGATGTAGATAGTAATTCAAGAGGAACTTTATATATGGCTAGTCGCGGTAAGGCGAAAGAAATCGATAAAGATGTTAATTATAGTTTAATTACAATTAACAAGAAGGGAAATAAGATATATTATCTAAAAGATTATAAGACGACAGGGGATTTATATGTCACTAGTGGTGGCGAAGGAAAGAAAATAGCAGATGATGTTTATACTTTTGAATATATTAAAGATGATTTAATTTATTATATTAAAGATTATAGTACTTCTAAGTCACGTGGAGATTTATATAAGTATAATGGAAAGACGATTAAGTTAGCTGATAATATAACGCGTATTGCATCATCACCAGTTAATTATGAAGTAAGTTGATAAGAGAAGGTTGCTTTAAAGACCTTCTTTTATTTTTATGATATAATATTTTTGGTGATTTATATGAAGTTTACAAAGATGCATGGTTTAGGAAATGATTATATATATATTAATACGATAAGTGAAGGAGAATATGATTATTCTTATTTATCAACGATTTTATCAAAAAGACATTTTAGTATAGGAGCAGATGGAATAATAACAATTGGTAAACCAACTAATTCAGAAAAAGCAGATTTTTTTATGCAGATATATAATGCAGATGGTAGCAAAGGAGAAATGTGTGGAAATGGTATTCGATGTGTTGGTAAATATGTTTATGAGAATGGTTTAACTAATAAAAAAAGTTTAAAGATTGAAACATTAGCAGGAATTAAAAATCTTGATTTAAATATCAAAGATAATAAAGTAATATCAGTTAAAGTTGATATGGGAGTAGCTATGTTACATAATGGAGAAGCTTTTGAATTAGATAAAGCTAAACATGATTTGCAAATTGAAAATAGAACTTATGAAGTTATAGATGTATCAATGGGGAATCCACATACAGTTTTATTTGCTGATGAAATAACGGATGATTTAGTTTTAAGGGTTGGACCATTAATTGAAAAACATGAATATTATCCTAATCGAACTAATGTAGAATTTGTTAAAATATTAAAACCAGGAGTTTTACAAATGCGAGTTTTTGAACGTGGTAGTGGAGAAACAATGGCTTGTGGTACGGGAGCTTGTGCTTCTGCTGTTGCTTATTTTATAAAAAGTGGATTAAATGAAGTGACAATTAAATTATTGGGTGGTGAATTAAAAATAAGTAAAGATAAAGATAATCAACATATTATTTTAGATGGATTAGCTACTAAAGTGTATGATGGTGAAATTGATTTGAATGATATTATAAAAAAATAGCATAATAAATAATGGTGAGGTGACTTATGGAATATAAAGTATATGATTGTGATAGTTATAAAATTCACACAATAAAAACTGATAAGTTTAAGAATTGCTCAATGGAAATAATGTTTAGAAATAATTTAATTAAAGAAGAAATTACGGAAAATAATATGTTAGTAGATATGTTAATGCATTCTAGTAAAAAATATCCTAAAAGGAGAGATATTGCAATAGAATTAGAAAATTTATATAGTTCTTCTGTACGTGGTTTTTCAACTCGTTTAGGGAATAGTATAATGTTATCTTTTGTTTTGGATTTTTTAAATCCAAGGTATTGTGATGAAGGTTATTTAGAGGAGGTTATTTCTTTACCTTTTGAATTATTATTAAATCCTAATGTAGATAATTTAGAGTTTGATCGTCGAAGTTTTAATATTATAAAAAATAGAATAAAAAGTGATATTGAGTCATTAAAAGAAAATGCTTCACGTTATGCATTTAGAAGAAGTTTAACTTTAATGGATAAAGATAGCCCTAGTAGTTATTATATGACAGGATATTTAAGTGATTTAGAGAATATTACACCTTCTTCTTTAGTAGATACTTATCATCGTATGTTGAATGATTATATATGTGATATTTATATAATAGGTAATTTAGATATGGATAAGGTTGTACAGTTAATTAAAGATAAATTTAAAATTAAAACGATAAAAGATTATAAAGTTAATTTATATGTTGATAATAAAATAAGGAAGAAAAACTTAGATATTTGTGAGACTGGTAATTATGAACAAGATTCTTTAGTTATGATATATAATTTAGATAATTTAAATAAGAAAGAAAGAGATTATGTAATACAATTATATAATATTATTTTAGGTAGTGGTGGTTTAACTAGTAAATTATATAAATATTTAAGAGAAGAGAATTCATTATGTTATATTGTGTCTAGTATGTACCAAAAATATGATGGATTATTGCTTATATATTCGGGAATAGATAAAAAAGATAAAAATAAATGTCTTAAATTAATAAATAAAGCATTACAAGAAATGATAAATGGAGATTTTACAGACGAAGAATTAGATAATGCTAAGAAAGCCGTTATTTCTTCAATAAAAATGAGCGAAGATACAAATGGAGGAATTATTAATAATTATTTATTTAATGAATTAGATAATTTGCCTTTATATGATGAAAGAGTTAAAGAGTTTAAGAAAATAAGTAAAAAAGATGTTATTGAAGTTGCTAAGAAAGTAAAATTGAATACTATATATTTACTTAGTGGGGAGGATAAATAATGCAAGAAATTGTATTGAATGGAATAGATGAAAAAGTATTATATGAAGTTTTAGATAATGGTCTTTCTGTTTATATGTTAGTTAATGAAAAAGTTAATAACTTTTATATGACACTAAGTGTTAAATATGGTTCAATTGATACGGAGTTTAAATGTAAGGGGGATAAGGGATTTACGAAAGTTCATAATGGCGTAGCTCATTTTTTAGAACATGTAAATTTTAATGAAGGTGAAGGAAAAACAGCACATGATTATTTTAATAAGTTAGGAAGTTCAATTAATGCTTTTACAACTTTTGATTTTACATTATATGAAGTTTTTGCTTCTTCAGAATTTACTAAGAATTTAAATCATTTATTAGATTATGTTGAAACTCCTTATTTTACTAAAGAATTAATTGAAAAAGAAAAAGGAATTATTTGTGAAGAAGTAAAAATGGGGAAGAATAATCCAGGACAAAAATTATATTATGGAATGAATAATGCTTTATTTAAAAAGGATAAAAGGCGAAACTTAGTAACAGGAGAAGTTAAAGATGTATCTGAGACTTCAGTTTGGGAATTAGAAAAGGTTTATGATACCTTTTATCATCCAGCGAATATGTACTTAGTTATTACAGGTAATTTCAATCCATATGAAGCAATTGGTATTATTAAGGAAAATCAAGCTAATAAGAAGTTTTCTAAGTTTAAAATGCCTATTAGAAAGAAAGTTAAAGAACCTATTGCAGTTAATATTGAATATCAAGAGATAGAAGCTAATGTAGAAATACCTAAAGTTAAGATATGTTATAAGATGCCAAAAAGTATTTTTGGTGATTATACACAAATCGAACTAAGTATTTACTTAAGTATAATTTTACGTAATAATTTTGGAGCTACTTCTTTATTGAAAGAAGATTTAATGGAAAAAGAATTAATTGTTGGATTAAGAGCTGGAAGAGAAATATTTCAAGATGTAGTAACAATTGAATTGTTAGTAGAAACGAAATATCCAAAAGAAATTATTCCTATTTTAAAAGAAAAAATGAATAATTTATTATTAAGTAAAGATGATTTAAAAAGAAGAATTCGTTGTAATATAGCGGCTTTAATAAATGATTTAGATGATATAGAGTTTGTAAATACAGATATAGTAGATCAACTTATTACTTATGGTAAAATAGAAGATAATATGTATGATTTATATCGTAATTTAGAATTAGATAAAGTTAATGATATAATAAAGAAGATTGATACTACGCATAATAGTACAGTAGTTTTAATTCCTTTTAAAGAAAAATAGAAGGTAAATTTGACACTTTTTTAACTGATAGTATAAAATATTAATCAGTTAAGGGGTGTTTTTTTATGTTAAGAAGTTATGATTTTTATAAAGAGAAATTGGGAATTTCTGAATATGATATTTTAAGAATATCGACAATAATAAATAGTTTTAATAATGGTGAAGTGTGTGAAGAAGATATTAGAAGTTTAAAAGGTGATGGTTTAAAGTTCTGTCTTTGTGAAGGAATGTTTGATACTTTTAAAAAATTAGTTAGTCCATTTGAATATGATGATAATGGGACTACTAGATATAAATATTTATTAGATTCTGTAAGTCTAGGATTAGTAGAATTTATTAATAGCTGTCCAAGTTCTATTATGGAGGAGTGGGCAAAGGATACTTCTAAAAGTGTAGAAGAAGCAGCAATGGAAGCTGTTGTTTTATATCCTAGTTTAAAAAAGGATTTATTAGATGCTATTTATAGTATAGAAGAAGATAAAATAATGACGATAAAAATAAAAGATGTATTGGCAAGACAAATAAGTGGGGTTGGAAAACCTATAAAAGGGGAAAGAGATGTAGTTTATTATGCTGAATTACCTTTGTTATTACCTTGCTTAGATTTATTTAAAAAGAATATTATTACAGTTGCTAACGATACTGGTGGCTGTTATGATGATTATGAAATAAATGAGGATAGTTTTGCTAATATTATAATTGATTATAATTCTTTGGATGAAGGTAATAAGGAGATTGCGCAAATGTTAGTTGCTGATGGTCATGGTAAAATCTTAGATGTTTTATCTGGAAAAGAGTTATTTATTGAAGTACCTTGTAAGAGAAATGAAACTGTATTAGATGTAAGTAAGAGAATGATGGATTTAGTAAATTTGTTTCATAAACAAGATATGTTATATGGAAAAATGAATGATGAAGATATAGATAACTTTTTAAATTTTATTTATAGATATTTAAGTGATGATAAAAAAAAGAAAGTATTTGATATATTATCTAGTGGCTATACTGATCAAAATATTTTACAAGCTATTAGTTATTCACCATATTCTTTTATGATTTATTATGATACAGAGGAAAAGAAATTTTGGAAAGATAAATATTATTATGATAAACATAAAAAATATTTAGATGAACAAAATAAAGATTTAAAATAAAAAAAATCACTTCGGTTATGAAGTGATTTTTAAGTTTACTATCTGTTATAGAATTCAACGATAAGTGTTTCGTTAATATCAGCATTAAGTTCGCTTCTATCTGGTAATCTTAGTAATTTTCCAGACATTGTTTTTTGATCAAATTCAACATAAGCAGGACGACTTAAGCATGTTTCAACAGCTTCTTTGATTGCTGCATGATCTAAAGAGTTTTCTTTAACAGCAACAACATCGCCAACTTTAACTTGATATGAAGGGATATCAACTTTAACACCATTTACAGTAATATGTCCATGATTAACAACTTGTCTAGCTGCTCTTCTAGTTTTAGCTAGGCCTAGACGATAAACAACGTTATCTAATCTAGATTCTAGTAAGCATAGTAAGTTGAAACCAGCTTTACCTTCCATTTTAGCTGCTTTTTCGAATAATTTGTGGAATTGTTTTTCATTTAAACCATACATTAATCTTATTTTTTGTTTTTCAGCTAATTGGATACCATATTCACTTGATTTACGTCTTTTATCATTTCCATGAGCTCCAGGAGCATATGGACGTTTAGCTAATTCTTTACCATTTTCAAGGATAGAGAAACCTAAACGACGAGACTTTTTGTAAACAGGACCAGTATATCTTGCCATAGTATTTCTCCTTTCTATATATTTTTGATATATAGGTTTACTATATATATGTTATAGGGAGTTTATTTAGGTATTTTCTCTAAGGCAGCCTTAGATACTTGTACACCAGATGGTAATAAACACTTTATAAATATATATAGCGCTGCCAAATACATCGCACTATTAATTATACATTAAATAAAGGAAAAGTCAAATAAAATCAATGTTTTTTATTAGTGATATATAATGTTAATTTACAAGATGATTAACAATTTATTTTATATAAATTTTCTATTATAACTATATTTTGCTAATAGAATGTGTTATTATAATTATGTAAGATTAGAATAGGAGGTATAATTATGAGTCAAACAGCATATATATTAGCTGGTGTAACTTATTATATAATTAGTATTGTTATCATAGTTATAGTTCTTAATTTAATTAATCGTAAAGAAAAGAAGAAATATCAAGAGGAAATAGTATCTTTAGAAAGAGATAAGAATTTAATTATTTCTTCTTCTATTTTAAGTGAACTTAATAAGGTAGAAGCTTTAGTTAATAATGAAAAAATGGAAGAAACTTATGAGGATTGGCAACGTAGATTTAAGGAGATAAAAGATAAGGAAGTTCCTAAAATTACAGATGCTTTAATTGAAATAGAAGATTGCTTTAATGAAAGAGATTATAAGACATTAAGTGATAAAATAGCTAAAGCTGAATTAGAAATATTTTATGTTAAAACTAAAGCTAATTTTTTATTAGATGAAATAAAGGAAATAACTTTATCAGAAGAACGTAATAGAGAAACTATTACAAAATTAAAAACAAAATATCGTGAAATTATTACTAAATATAATAAGAATAAAAATGATTATAAAGAGGTATGTGCGCCTTTGGAATTACAATTTGAGAATGTTGATAAGTTGTTTGCAGCTTTTGAAGTGGCAATGGAAGCTAATTCTTATGAAGAGGTAGGTAAAATTGTTAAGGGAATAGATGATTTAATTGGTAATTTAGGGGTTGTTATTGAAGAAGCACCAACAATTATTTTAATGGGTAAAAATCTTATTCCTAATAAAATGAAAGATGTAAAAGCTATAAGTGATAGAATGATTAATGAAGGTTATAATTTAGATTATTTAAATTTAGATTATAATATTGAAGAATCAGATAAGAAAATTCAAAATGTTTTTGCTAAATTGAATGTATTAAATGTTGAAGATTCGATTTTTGAACTTAAAACAATATTAGGATATTTTGATAATATATATAATGATTTTGATAAAGAGAAGCAAGCACGTAAAATATTTAATGAGTATATTAGAAAGATATTAGTAAAAGCTAATAAATTAGAAAAAATAAATAATGGGTTATATCGTAAATTAGATATTATTAAATATAGTTATGATTTAACTGATGATGATGTAAAAATAATTGAGATTATTAAACAAGAGTTAATTGCGATAAAAAAAGATTATAATGAGATTGTTGATGCTCATCGAAATAAGTCTTTTGCTTATACAAGACTTGGTAAAGAGATGGAAAGACTTAATGTTAGATTGTCTAAAACAGAAGAAAAGCTTGATGGAGCATTAAAGAGTTTAGGTAGTATGGAAGAAGATGAGCAAAGAGCTCATGAACAATTAGAAGAAATTAAAGATATTTTGAAAAAAGCTAAGACAAGAATTGGTAGTTATAAATTACCTGTAATTCCAAACAATTATTATGTTCAATTATCAGAAGCAAATGTAGCTATAAAAGAAATGATTAAAGAAATGAATAAGAAGCCAGTATCGATTAAAACTTTAAATATTAGAGTTGATACAGCTAGAGACTTAGTTTTAAAGTTATATAATACTTCTAATGAAATTGTTAAGACTGCAGCAATGGCTGAGGTGGCAATTGTTTATGGTAATCGTTACCGTCCTGTTAATAAAAATCTAGATATGGAGATTACTAGAGCAGAAGATTTATTTTTTAAAGGCGAATTTAAAAAGGCTTTAGAAAATACAATTAGGGCAATTAATGTTATTGAACCAGGAATCCATGAAAAATTGTTAGAATCTGTTAAAAGATAGTTATACTATCTTTTTTTTATGGCTAAAATCCTTGATTTAGAATAATTGTTTTACTATAATTAGAATAGGTGATTAGTTATGATATATTTAGATTATTCGGCAACAACACCTGTTTCTTTTGATGTACTAGATAGTTATAATAAAGCAACAAGAGATTACATGGGAAATGCAAATTCGATACATTCTTTAGGTGTTAAATCAAAGGTTTTATTAAATAGTGCTATAAAACAAATTTGTGAATTGTTTAATATACAAGAAAATGAATTAATTATTACTAGTGGAGCTACAGAAGCAAATAATACAGCTTTGAAAGGTGTAGCTCTTTATAATCAAAAAAGAGGTAAACATCTTATTGTATCAAAATTGGAGCATCCTTCTATTTATAGTATTTGCGAATTTCTAGAAACACAAGGTTTTGAAATAAGTTATGTAAATAATGATAGTGATGGATTAATAGATTTTGAAGATTTAAAGAAGAAAATTAGAGAAGATACAATTTTAGTTAGTATTTGTGCTGTTAATAGTGAAGTAGGGATTAGGCAACCATTAAAGACAATAAGGCAGATTATAAAGAAGGAGAATCCTAATACTGTATTTCATAGTGATATTACACAAGCAATTGGGAAAATACCTGTTTCTTTACATGATGTAGATTTGGCTTCAATGAGTGCACATAAAATCTTTGGTCCTAAGGGAATTGGCTTTTTATATAAAAGTAGTAAAGTTAATTTAGTTCCTTTAATTCATGGTAGTGGTAAGTTTAATGATTTACGTAATGGGACACCACCTCTTCCTTTAATTGTTGCATTATCTAAAGCTTGTCGTATAGCTTTAAAAGATTTAGAAAGTAAAGAGATGAAAGTAAAAAAATTAAATGAACGTATATGCTTAGAGTTAGAAAATTATGATGGTATTTTAATTAATAAAACTAAATATTCTATTCCTCATATTTTGAATATTAGTTTTAAAAATATACGTCCGGAAACTTTTATTCATGCTTTAGAAGAAGATGAAATTTATGTAAGTACTAATACAGCTTGTGCATCTTTAGAATTAAGTACTTCGGTAATGGCAATTTTTAATGATAAAAGAAGAGCAATGTCAACGATTAGAATAAGTCTTAGTTATGTAACAACTAATGAAGAAATAACTAAATTTTTAAATATTTTTAAATTAAGATATAAGCAGTTAAATAATTTATTAAAAGAAGATGAATGATGAAAAAGATTGTAGTTTTATTTTTTATTTCTTTTTTATTATGTAGTTGTAATGAAAATGAATCTATTTTAGATAAAAAGAATGGTAAAGTAGTTAGTTGTTCTGATGTAGAAGTTATTTTAGACGAAAGAGAAGATGCTGTTATTCTTGATGTAAGAACAAGTAAGGAATATAGTAGTGGACATTTGGATGGTGCTTTAAATATTCCGTTAGATAGTCTTTATAAGAATATTGGTATTTTAAATTTAGAGAGTGATACACCAATAATTGTTTATTGTCGTAGTGGAAGTAGAAGTGCTGAAGCTTTAAAAATACTAAAAGATAATGGATATACTCATGTTTTTGATTTAGGGGCGATGAAAAAATGTTATTAAAAAAGGTTACACATTAGTTTTGTAACCTTTTTTCTTCATGTATAATTTTCTTAAGAAATCAATAGGAATGACTGAAAGAGCAAGAATTATGACGAGTGTAAATTCTTTTATTGTAAGACCATAAGTGCGGAATAGAGAGCCTCCATGGTATATTAAGTAACATTGGACAGTACATATAAAAGTTATAGTGATAATAAAGATTATATTTTTATTTAAATTAGCAAATAGGTTAAGACGATTGGTTCGAGCATTAAAAGCGTTGCAAACACCTATAAAAATAAATAAGGCAAAGTAAGCAGTCATTAGGTATTGGTTGTTTTCATCTGGTCTAATTAAATTTTTAATAAGTGGTGATTTTAAGAAGAAGATACATAATAATGCGGAGTATATGCCTGTAATTATAATTTCACTATACATATAGCTATTTATAATAGGTTCATTTTTGTTTTTGGGTGGTTCATTTAGAGTTTCATCTAATGCTGGTTCAAAGGAAAAGGCTAGACCGGCGAAAGTATCCATTATCATATTTATCCATAGCATCTGGATAATTGTAATAGGAGTATTTACACCAATAAAAGGACCAATGATTGATAGGAATAGAGCACATATATTACAGGTTAATTGGTAAATTATAAATTTACGAATGTTTTTAAAAATAGTTCGACCATATAAGATAGCTGTTGTAATTGACCAAATATTATCATCAAGGATGACTATATCTGCAGCTTCTTTGCTTACTTCAGTTCCACTTCCCATAGCGAAACCAACATTGGCTTTTTTTAGAGCAGGAGCATCATTAACGCCATCACCAGTCATACCAACAATTTGGTTCATATTTTGTAATATTTTAACTAAACGACTTTTATCTTGAGGTAAAGCACGAGCTACTACTTTGAGGTTAGGTATTAAGTCGGCAATTTCTTCGTCGGTTTTTTTATTTAGTTCATCACTTGTAATCGTAATATCTTGTTTAGATGTTATAAGATTAATTTCTTTAGCAATTTGTTTGGCTGTATCTGGATGATCTCCAGTTATCATTATCATTTTGATACCTGATGATTTTATTTTTTGAATAGCAGGAATTGTTTCTTTTCTTATTTCATCACGAATACAAATTAGGCTTATAAAGGTTAGATTATTTAAAGTTGTGATATCATCATTTTTAAGAGCTACTAAAAGAAGACGATAACCTTCTTTGGTTAGTTCTTTTATTTTATTGTTTATTTTATCTTGGTTGAATAGATATTTTTCTTGACCATCTATAGTTAGATATTTGGTACAAAAAGGGAGAATTTTTTCAGCGGCACCTTTTATATAACTTTTTTTACTATTATTTTCTAATATAGTAATTGTTGAATATTTATTTTGGCTATTAAATGGTATATATGATATTATTTGTTTTACTTTAGGAGTTTCATTTATAAAAGATAATAGACAGCGATCGGTAGAATTACCACCAATTATTTTTCCTGATTCATCAAACATAGCTGAATTGTTTAAAGCAAGGGAATATGATAAATGATGAAAAAAAGGGGGATGTTTTTTTATTTCTTTAAGTGTTTTATAAGTATTTAAATTGGCATCTATTATATTAGTTACTTCTAATTTTCCTTTGGTTAATGTTCCAGTTTTATCAGATAATAGATAGTTTAGACTTCCTGTTGTTTCAATACCTACTAGTTTGCGAACTAGAACATTTCTTTTTAACATTCTTTTCATATTACTTGATAGGACAAGAGTAATCATCATTGGTAATCCTTCAGGGACAGAAACAACAATAATAGTTACACTTAAAGTAAGACAATATATTAGGTGGTTTAGCATAACATCAAAATCAGTAATGGTTGATATTATTTGGGATGAGTTAAAGTTATTTTCAATAACTATGACGGAAAATAAATAAGAAAATGAGACTAAGAAAGCCCCAATATAACCGATTTTACTTATTGTTTTAGCAAGTCCTCTTAAACGAATTTTTAGGGGACTTGTAGGTTCTTTTTCTTGGATTTCTTTAGCTAATGAACCAAGAAAAGTTTTATCACCTACTTTGGTAACATACATTTTGGCATTTCCATTATAGATAATTGTGCCACGATATATATAATTTTCTTCTTGAGGATTATTATTGAGAGTAGCTTTTTTAGTTATTTCTTTTGATTCACCATTTATAGTTGATTCATCGACAGTAATTGTTCCTTCGATAATATAACCGTCAGCAGGGATTTTATCACCACTTGATAAAAGAATAAGGTCATGAACAACAATATCATCAATGGGAATTTCTTTTATTTTATTGTCGCGAATTACTTTAATAAACATTTGACTAGATTCTTCATTTAAACGACGAAAAGCTGCTTCACTACCATATTCACTGATAGTTGAAATAAAAGTGGCTAAAAAAATGGCAATAAGAATACCAATAGTTTCAAACCAATCAAAGTTTTCTAAGAGGAAAATAATTTTTATGGCTAGAGCAATAAGTAAGATTTTTATTATAGGGTCTCCTAATGATTCAAGAAGAAGTTTTAAAAAGCTATTATTTTTTACTTTAGTAATTTTATTACTACCATATTTTTTTCTTAAATATTCTATTTCACTTGTTTTATTTCCGTTTGGCATCAATATTTTTCCTCCTTGCTTTTAATATATGATTTATTATGTTATTTAGAACATTTTGGAATTTTATTAATCTTTATGGTATACTTATTCATGAGTTTGAGGTGATATTTTGGAAAAGCTAATAATGATTAAATATGGAGAGTTATCTACAAAGAAAGCTAATATTAATTTATTTTTAAAACAACTTAAAGATAATGTTAGTTATGCTTTAGAAGATTTAGATGTTAAAGTTAAGTTTGATAAAGGAAGAATGTTTATAACATTAAATAAAGACAATTTTTCATTAGTTGAAGAGGCTTTAAAACATGTATTTGGAATACATGAGTATGATATAGCTTATAAGGTTAGTGATAAAGATTTTGATAAAATTGCGAATATTGTTTTAAAGTTAGTAAAAAAAAGAGAGTTTAAGACTTTTAAAGTTGAAACTAAGAGAAGTGATAAAAATTACCCAATAAAGAGTATGGATTTTAGTCGTAAGATGGGTGGAGTAATATTAAAAAATATTAATGATGTTAAAGTCGATGTATTTAATCCAGATTTAAGAGTAGCTATTGAAATAAGAATGGATGCTGTTTATATTTATTTTAATAGTGAAAAAGGAATAGGTGGTTATCCAGTAGGAGTAGCTGGAAAAGGTTTATTAATGCTTAGTGGAGGGATTGATTCACCTGTAGCAGGTTATTTAGCTATTAAAAGAGGAGTTAAATTGGAATGTATATATTATGAAAGCCCTCCACATACTAGTTTGGAAGCTAAGAATAAAGTTGTTGAGTTGGCTAAAAAATTAGCTTTATATAATAATGATATAAAGTTACATGTAATTAAATTTACTGATATTCAACAAGCAATATATCAAAATTGTCCACATGAATATTTAATTACAATAATGCGTCGAATGATGTATAGAATAGCAGAACGAATTGCTAGAATGAATAATTGTAAAATATTAGTTAATGGTGAAAGTATTGGACAAGTTGCTAGTCAAACACTTACGAGTATGAATGTTATTAATGAAGTTGTAAAAATACCGGTTATAAGACCTGTAGCTTGTTTTGATAAATTAGAAATAATTGATTTAGCGAAAAAAATAGAGACATATGAAACAAGTATTTTACCTTATGAAGATTGTTGTACAATTTTTGTTCCAGAACATCCTGTTATTAATCCAATAGTTTCCGAAGCACGTGAATATGAAAAAGCATTTGATTATGAAACTTTAATTTATGAAGCGATAAAGAATCATGAAGTAATAAAAATTAGTTTAAAAGATGAAGGAAAGGAATTTGAAGATATTCTTTAAATTCTTTTTCTTTTGTGTTAGAATACTTTTTTGAAAAAAAGAGGGATTATTATGGATTATGAAATAATCAATGCAGCAATTAAAGATATTATTTCTTTAATTAATTATTATAATCGAGATAATAGATTTAGTTTAGAAGTTTGTGAAAAATTGGTTGTTGTTTTACTTGGCTATTATTTGACTTTTGGTGCGGATATTTTTAAAAAGATTAATGAAATTATGGAACAATTACAAATTCATATATTTAATAGTTCTAATGAATATAAAGATTGTTATAGTAAATATGTTGGTGAAGATTATTGTTTAGGAATGACTGAGTGTTATCCTGTTACTTTTTGGGATTATAAATATGATAATAAGGGAATGTTTAGAGGTGCTATTCCACATATTTTTATGATAAGTATAGATGATGTTAATGATGCTTTAACTATTAGTCATGAGTTATCACATTCTATAGATGGTTTAGCGGCAAGTGTTATTGAGGAAAATGAAGAATTTTTAATATATAGAATTAGTTTTACACAGGTTAAAGTTATAAAGAAAAATAATATTTCAAGAATATTGGATCGAGGATTTGCTGAATTGATTACAGTTAATATTGAAAATAGAATACTTGATAGTTGGCTTAAGTTAGATGTTTCACAAATTGAATCTTCTATTGTTAAAGATTTTTTAATTAAATTGAAAAGTTATAGGGGGAAGAATGTTATTGCACGTTCTTATTGTTTGATGAGTTCTTTATTTAAAGATTTATTTGATAATGATGATTTCTTTTCTTTAATTAAAAAATTCTATTATGATAATGATGAAGATAATTTTGAATTAGGTTTTAATTCTTTGGCTGATGGGTTGTCTTTTGATAAAATTAAAAGATGTGCTAATCACTTGATGGATTGTGATATTAATGATGCTATTTATTATGGTAAGGTGTTAAATGAACAATTAAAAATTTTGAACGGAAAAAGTAAAGAAGAAGGAATAAAAAAGCTTTTGTTTATAGTATAATGCTAATTATATTGTCCATAATATTAATGGGTGATATGATGCGTAGAAGAAGTTGTGATTATTTTTATAAAAGTTGTGATTTAGAAAAAATGAGTTCTTTAGATAAAAAGAGATATGAATTATTAAATGAATATGGTTATAATTTTGATTCTAATAAAAAGAGAATTGTTGATGATGAAATGAATATTAAAAGGCATAAGAATTCGGAAAGTAGATAGGCTTTATCGTAAAAAAGATAGATATTCTATCTTTTTTTTTGTATAATAGTTTTGAGGTGTTAATTATGAAATTATTATGTGTAAATGCAGGTAGTTCTTCTTTAAAATTTCAATTATTTGAAATGCCAGAAGAAAAAGTAATTATTAGTGGTTATATCGAAAAGATAGGCTTAGAAGATAGTTTTTGGAATACCAAAGTGAATGGTGAAAAAATTAGAGGAGAAAGATATCTTGCTAATCATACTGAAGCTGTTAAAGTTTTAATTGAGGAATTGTTAAAACATAAAGCTGTAGAGAGTTTAGATGAAATTAAGGGTGTTGGTCATCGTGTATTACATGGTGGAGAAAAATATTCTGATTCAGTTTTAATTACTGATGAAGTTATTCAAAGTATTAAGGACTTAACTAAGTTGGGACCTTTACATCATCCTGGTAATTTAGCAGGTATTGAAGCTATGAGAGAAGCTTTACCAAATGTACCAATGGTTGCAGTTTATGATACAGCTTTTCATCAAACTATGCCAAAGGTTAATTATATGTATCCTGTGCCTATGGAATGGTATACTAAATATGGCGTAAGAAAGTATGGTTTCCATGGTACTAGTCATAAATATATTACAACGAAAATGAAAGAAAAACTTGGTCGTGATGATGTTAATTTAATTATTTGTCATATTGGTAGTGGATGTTCAATTAGTGCTATTAAAGATGGTAAATGTTATGATACAACAATGGGACTTACACCATTAGATGGTTTAATGATGGGTACTCGTAGTGGAGCAATTGATCCTTCAATTCTTGAGTATGTGTGTCATGAATCAGGAATGAGTGTTAATGAAGTTACAAATGCTCTTAATAAAAAGAGTGGTTTATTAGGAATTGCCGGTTATTCTGATAGTCGTGATGTTGAAAAAGCTGCTGAAGCAGGATTAGAAAATGCTATTTTAGCTTTAGAAATGTATAATAATCGTGTAGCTAAATATATAGCTGATTATTATATTGAGCTAGAAGGTAAAGTTGATGGTATAGTCTTTACAGCTGGAGTAGGCGAAAATGGTATTGAAGCACGTGCTGAAATTATTAAAAAATTAGCACCACTTGGTATTTATCTTGATGATGATGTAAATTCAACGATTGCGTCTTATAAGGAAGTAAGTGAAGGTAAAATTAGTACAGATGAGTCAAAGGTTGACGTTTATGTACTTCCAACTAATGAAGAAATAATGATAATTAAAGATACTTATGATATAGTTAATAAGTAGAGGTATTAATAGAATAAAGAGGTGCTGACATGCTTAGAACAGAATTGAGAAGAATTTATAAAAAAATTAAGCAATATGATACAATCGTTATTGCTAGACATGTAAGTCCTGATCCTGATGCTATAGCAAGTCAGACTGCTTTACGTGATGCGATAAGATTGACGTTTCCTAAGAAAAAAGTTTATGCAATAGGAACAAGTGTATCTAAATTTAAATATTATGGAGTTTTAGATAAAGTTGATGAAACGACATTTAATGATGATGCTCTTTTGATTGCTCTTGATGTACCAAATTTATCTCGTGTTGATGGGGTTGATCCTTCAGCATTTGTTGAAATGTTTAAAATAGATCATCATCCATCAGATGAAATATTTGGGGCTTGTGATTGGGTAGATGAAACATCTTCTAGTACTTGTCAGATGATTATAGAATTCCTTTTAAGTACAGGAATGAAAATTGACCGTAAAGTAGCAGAGAATTTATATTTGGGTGTGGTTTCAGATAGTGATCGTTTCTTAATAAGTTATACTTCAGCTAAAACTTTTTATTTAGTAGCTAAGTTAATTGAAAAAACTCAAATTGATTTTACTAATTTATATCATTATTTATATGAAAGACCTTATGAAGAAATTAGATTTCATGGTTATATATCTGAAAATTTAACTATAACAGAAAATGGTTTTGCTTATATTAAGATAACACCTAAAGTTTTAAATGAATATAATGTTGATCCAGCAACACCATCTAATATGATAAATGATTTTAGTAACATAAAACATGTGTATGTTTGGACTTTTGTTACTTTAGATGAAAAGAATGAAGTATATAAGGTTAATATTCGAAGTAAGGGACCAGTTATAAATGATACGGCAGCTCAATTTGGGGGCGGTGGTCATAAGTTTGCTTCTGGAGTTAGAACTTATAATAAAGAAGATGTTGATAAGTTATTAAAAGCTTTAGATGAAGATTGTCGTAAGTATAAAGAGAGTTTAAAAATTGAAGTTTAAACTCTTTTTTTATGAACAAATGTTCTTGCTAGGGATAAAAAGCTTTGATATAATTTTTTTAGGTGATTTTATGAAAATCGAAAAATATACTAAATTAAAGGGTAATAAATATAATGTATGTATAGATGGGATTAATATTAAGTTATATGATGATGTTATTATAAAATTTGAATTGTTAAGAAAAAAAGAAATTTCTAATGAATTATTTAAAGAAATTGTAATGTATAATGATTATTTAGAAGCTTATTATAAAGCGTTAAAATATTTAACAAAAAGAATGCGTACAGAAAAGGAAGTATATTTATATTTAATAAAGGATTTTGATAAAAAAGTAGTTAAGGAAACAATTGCTAAATTAAAAAATGATGGTTATTTAAACGAAGAAGTTTATATAAAGTGTTATATTGATGATCAATTAATATTAGGTAATATGGGACCTAATAAGATAATTAAAGAGTTAGTTAATCTTGGTTGTTCTCATGATGCTGTTAATAAAAGGATAACTTCTATTGATGATGAAGTATGGTTAGATAAGATTGAAAAAATTATTAATAAAAAGGTTAGACTTAATAAAAATTATGGAGTTAATAAGTTAAAAGATAAAATAATTTATGAACTAGGTAATATGGGTTATTATAAGTGGATGATAGATCTGGTCTTAAAAAGGACAGAATTTAATGATACGGATGAAATTTTGGAAAAAGAATATAAAAAGATAATGATTAAGTTAACTAAAAAATATGAAGGGAATGAATTGAAGTTTAAAGTTATTAACAAATTGTTAGCTAAAGGTTTTACATATGAACAAATAAAAAAGATTCTAAATGATTAGAATCTTTTTGTTCAATTATTCAGTTGTAGATGATTGTTCTTGTAATTGTTGATAATAAGCTAGTTCATTTTGAATATATGTTGCATATTGACTCTTTAATTCAGAATCGACAATTTCAAAATCGTTTTCTTTTCTAATTTCTCTTAGAGCTTCAACAGCTGCTACTTGGTTTTTACTTAAGTATTCAGCACCTAATTCTTCAAGAATTTGGTCTTTAACTTCTTCTAGGCTAGCTTTTTCTTTTGATTCAGTTCTTAAAACGATATGGTATCCTAGTTCAGTAGTTACAACTTTAGTACTATATTTACCATCTTTTAGTTTGTAAGCAGCATCTACTAGTTCAGCATAATCATCACTTAAAGTATTTTTGTTTATAAATCCTAAAGAGCCACCATTATCTTTAGTTGTTTCGTCTTGAGATTGTTCTTTAGCTAGTTCAGCAAATTTATCAGCAATTTCTTTTTCATCTGTTTTATTTAATTCATCAATTAGTGCTTCTGCTTTTTCTTTAGCTTCTTTTTCAGCTTCTTCTTTTTCTTCATCTGTCATATCGTCAGTTACTTCAGGAGTAATTAAAATATGACTTACTTTAATATCACCAACAATTTCATCTTCATAATATTTTTTAATTTGTTTTTCAGTTACTTGATCTTTACTGTAATCTTCGATAGCAAGATTTCTTAGATAAGCAATGTAAACATAATTACGATATGCATCTAGTGATTGATATCCTGTTTGTTGTTGGATAATACTTAATAGATTATCACCATAGTAACTTTCTAGTTGAGTCATTGTACTGTCAGCATTTTCTTCAGCTTCTTCTAATTGATCTTTGTATACTTCTTCTAATATTTTTTTGTCAACTAAGTTAACTAATGCTGTAAGAGCATAATCATCTTTTACTGAGTCATAAAGCTCTTGGACACTGATCATTGAACCATCTTTTAGTGTTACGACCGCTTCGTCACCATTAGATAGTGTTGGTATTTTACCTCCACACCCTGATAATAATGTTACGATAAGGGCTAGCACAATAATTTTCTTTTTCATGTTTTCCTCCTTAACATACTTATAATTATAGCAATCAATAAATTAAAAAACAAGATTAACATTCACATATAATAAATTCTAACCATACAATATAAGTGAAAAGACTTATAAAGGAGGATGGTTTATGAATAATTGTGGTAATAATAATTTAGGACCTGCGATTATATTAGTATTATTTATATTATTAATTATCATTGTTGGGGCTTATATTTAATGAATTTAAGAAAAAGAGTAAATCTTTAGTAAACAATTCATTATTAGTATTTATTATATACTTATTGGTAAGTATTATACTTTGTAATATTATTTTTTGTTAATATAGGAGGAAATACCTCTTTTTCTTTTGCTTTTATGTATGGTTATGGGGTATAATTATTATGGTGAGATAGTATGGCAAAAAAAAGAAAAACATCTAAGAAACAAGAAAAGACTGAATTTAACTATAGTCCTGAACTTATTGGTATAATTTTAATTTTAATGGGAATTGTAGGATTAGGTAAATTTGGAATAGTAGGAACTTTTATTAAAAAGTTTGCTATGTTTTTAGTTGGCGAATGGTGGTTTACAATTTTATTAATATTATTATTTATGGGTTTATTTATGATTATAAAAAGAAAGTTACCTAATTTCTTTAATTCTAAATTATTGGGATTATATATTTTAATTCTCGTAGTTTTAATAACAGCTCACTTTGGTTTTATCAATAATTATGAACCTGAAGATATTGTTGATGCTACTTTAAGTAATTATCGCAGTCGTATAGGAACAATGAGTGATGAATCGAGTGCTTTATTAAGTGGTCAAAAGAGTATTAATATAGGTGGAGGAATTATTGGTGCTGGATGTTCTTATGCTTTTGCAAGTCTATTTAGTAAAGGTGGAACAATTGTTGTTTTAGTAGCTTTAACTATTTTAGCAATTGTTATGTTATTTGATCTTAATTTAGGAGATATGTTTATTAAATTAAAAGATAAATATTCTGAAGCTAAGGCTTTAAGAGAAGAAAGAAGAGCGGAGTTAGAAGAAGAGGAAGAATTAGATGATGAGGGTAATGAAGTTATTTCTTTAGGAGAAATAGGAAAAGAGCCGTTACCACAGGAGAATTATCAAACTGAGGTTTCACCTGTTATGATTTCTTCTAATTTAAATAGTGAAAGTAATGAAGTTATTGAAAAACCTTTGTCTGTTGCAACAGTAAGAGGAATATATACTTTACCAAGTATAAATATTTTAGATGAAGTTCCTAGGAATAGTAAAACTAATAATGATTTTACTAAAAGTAATAAAATAATATTAGAAAGAGTTTTAAATGATTTTCAAATAAGAGCAACAGTTGTTGAAATTCATGTTGGGCCAGCTGTAACGCAATATGAGTTAGCAATACCTAGTGGAACTAAAGTAAGTCGAATTTTAAGTATTAATAAGGAAATTGCCTTGGCTTTAGCTGCTAAAGATGTTCGTATTGAAGCGCCAATTCCAGGTAAAAGCACAGTTGGTGTAGAAATTCCTAATCCAACGATTAATCCAGTAAAAATTAGAGAAGTTTTAGGAAATATTCCAAAAGATCAAGAAAAAGCTAAAATATTGGTTTCTTTGGGAAAAGATTTGATGGGGAAAGTTCAAACTGCTGATATTGCTAAAATGCCACACTTATTAGTTGGTGGTTCAACTGGTAGTGGTAAATCAGTGTGTATTAATTCGTTTATTGCTTCAATTTTAATGCGTTATAGGCCAGAAGAAGTGAAGTTGGTTTTAGTTGACCCTAAGAAAGTAGAATTATCTAATTATAATGGGGTACCACATTTGTTGTGGCCTGTTGTTACTGATCCTAAGAAAGCTAATGTTGCTTTACAAAAGGTTGTAGCAATGATGGAAGACAGATATGAAACTTTTAGTGAAGTTGGAGTAAAAAATATCGGAACTTATAATGATTGGGTTGAAAGAGAAAAAGAAAAAGATCCAACATTTAATAAAGAAAAAATGTTCTACTTAGTTGTTATTATTGATGAGTTAGCTGATTTAATGCTTGTTGCTTCTAAGGAAGTAGAAGATTCAATTATGCGTATTACGCAAATGGCTCGTGCAGCGGGAATTCATTTAATCGTAGCAACTCAAAGACCAAGTACTGATGTAATTACAGGAGTTGTAAAAGCCAATATTCCATCACGTATATCTTTTGCAGTAGCTTCGCAGATTGATTCGCGTACGATATTAGATCATTCGGGAGCTGAAAAATTATTAGGTAAAGGTGATATGCTTTATTTACCGATGGGAGAAAATAATCCACGTCGTATTCAAGGATGCTTTATTACAGATGATGAAATTCAAAGAGTTATAGATTATGTTTGTGGTCAACAGAAGGTTTCATATGATGATTCTCTTGAACAAGCAATAAGGGAAGAACATAATCCTGTATCAGGAGACAAAGAATCTTTTGATGATCCAATGTATGATGAAATATATGCTTTTGCTGTTGAGACAGGTAAAATAAGTGCTTCTTTAATTCAAAGAAGATTTAGACTTGGATATAATAGAGCAGCTCGAATAATTGATTTATTGGAAGAAAGAGGAATAATAGGCCCTCAGAATGGCTCTAAACCTAGAGAAGTTTTAGTTGGTCAAGGGGAACAAAGTAAAGAAGATAAATAATAAAAAAGGACTATTATAGTGTCCTTTTTTTGTGCTATAATAAATTAAGATATGGAGGTGGAAAAATGATTTGTCCTAAGTGTCATTATGAAATAAAAGGCAAATTATCTATCTGCCCTCGATGTGGTGCTTCTTTAGTTGAGAGAAAAACAACTAAGGGGGTTAAATCTTTAAAGGGAACTAAGAGTAAAATTAATTTACAAGATCAGTCTTCATTAGTAGGAGGAACAATTAGTAAAGGAAATATAATTAGTTTAAAGAAGAAAAATAAGAAAAAAGAGATTTTACTAAAAGATTATAATAGTATTGCTGATTATAAAGAAGCTAAGGAAAAGGTAAGTGATTTAGTAAGTAGTAATCCTTTTGAAGGTCTTACTTTTAATAATAAAAAGAAACCAGTTAATATATATAGTAATCAAGATTTATTTAAAAATGTTGATACTAATACAGGAATTAATCAAAATAAAAAAGTAATTGAAAATGAATCAAATGTTAGTAGTGGGCGATTTTTTACAACTTCAGCTAATGTAAAAATTGGAAATAATGATGTTAGAGAGGTTAAGAAAACAACTAGTTTATTTAGTATAACAAAAGATGATAAAATAATAGATAAATCTAGTAAAGCTAATTATAAAGCCTCTAAAAAAGGTATGAGTGGTTTTAATATATTTGCCTATTGTGTAGTAATATGTTTATGGGTTTTTGCTTTATGGACTTTATATAGTGCAACAAGAGAAACTTATTATTTTAGTGAAGATGAAAATAACAATGAGATAATTGCTAATAGTGAAGATCCAGTTATGGATGAAGAGATGTCTAAATATAATGGAGTATCTAAATCGGGACAAGTTGGGGGCTCTAGTGGTGAAGGAATAACTTCAATAGTTTATGATAATCAGTATATAAAGCAGTTAACTTTAAAATCTGAAGATGATGTTTATAAGCTTATCTCAGCTGATAGTTTAAAACAGAAGGATAATTGTCCTGCAAATGTTACAAAGATAGAAAATGAAATAATTAATAACTATGGGATAGTTGCAGTTAATTTATGTGAAATGGATTATGATTTTGCTTTAGAATTAAGGGATGTAGTTAAATTTATTTATAATAATTATCCTGAAGCAAGAAATTATTTAACTAATTTGACTTTAGCTAATGTAGGAGAAGATACGACTTTTATTGCGGCTTTTATGCCAGTATTTTCATTTGCAACTAGTAAAACTAATTCGGGTTATCCAGTAGGAATAAAAACGCAAATATTATTGAATGCTAAATATTTTTTAAATAATTCGAAGTTAAAAGGTTCTGTTTCATATGCATCTAAAAGTGGATATTTTCCACCAAATGCTAGTCGTAGTAGTACAGTTGCACATGAATTTGGGCATTATTTATCATATGTTGCTTTACTGAATTATTATAATTCTGATAGATTAAATTATGTTAAATCTTCCCAAGCAAGTATTCTTTATGAAGTATATAATGATTTTAATGTAGGAAATTTTAGTTATAATCTTTTACGAGAAGCTTATGATGAATATTCTAAATTATATGCTAATGATTCTTTTGAAGATTTTAGAAGTAGTATATCTGGTTATGCAATGGCTAAAGATAGTAATGGTAATTATATATATGATGAAACGATAGCTGAAGCATTTCATGATGTTTATATAAATGGTGATTTAGCTAAACCAGCAAGTAGTTATATAGTTAAAGTATTAATTAGTAAATTATAGGAGGTGTTTTATGAAGAAGATATTATTTGGTTTATTATTAAGTTTTATTATCTTTAGTAATGTTAAAGCTTTTAATATAGATATAAATAAGATATCAGTTGATAGTCAAGCTAAACAACTTAGTGAAAATTTAAATAAAACCTATAATATTGAAACACCAGGTTTTAAAAGTGAAGAAGTTAATAATGAAGAAGTTAATAAGTTAGTTAAAGAAGTTGTAAAAATATCTTTATCTTCAGATAGTATGACGGATAAAAGACAAGAATTTACTAAATATATGTATTATAGTAATGATGATGGGGCTGAGACTTTAAGTGGAAATCTTTTTATAAAAATGTATTTGGATGTTATAAATGAGATGAAAATTGAAGCCGATTATATAAAAGATATTAGAACAGTTAAATTTAATGAAAACGATATTATTTCTTTTGTTTATATAAGTGATGCTTTGGTTGATAAGGAAGAAAAAGATATCTTTTTGTCTTTTTGGTTAAAAGAAGATAATGGTAAGTATGGAGTTTATTATCCTTGGATAACAGTTGATGATGATTTAGAAAGTTATTTTAGCGAGGTATCAAAAAGAGAAGATAAGGGTGAATATATTGGAGGAACATATAATAAAGTATCTTTATCTGGTAAAGGAAATGTAACTGTAAGTACTAATTTATTAAATAGTATATATCAAAATAATATAGATAGTGTTGTTCAAATAACAGGAATGAACGATGGGGGACAAAATAGTTATGGTAGTGGATTTTATTTAAGAGAAGGAATAATAGTTACTACTTGGTCTTTATTTTTACAAATGTTAACTAATAGTGAATATATCTATGTTAATGATGCAAAGGGCAATACTTATGATATTTTAGGAGTAGTAGCAGCACAGATTGATTATGATGTAGTTGTCTTAAAAATAGATAAAAATAGTGGTAAGGGAGTATCAATTGGGTCTTCTACTAAGTTAGAATTAGATGATAAATTATTTATGATAAATAGTAAGAATAATAATGGTTTTCAAATTAGTTATGGTTCTTTTATTTCTTTAAATAATGGTAAATTAAGTAATTTATTTTTATTATCTAATAGTGATGTAGGTGGGGCTTTATTTAACGAGGAAGGTCAAGTTGTTGGGTTTAATGTTGGTGATAAAACTAATTCTGAGTTATCTTATGCTAATAGTACAGATTATTTAAAAGAATTACAGGATATTTTAAATAATCAAGATTATAGTAAAATATCTTATACATTATTAGAAACTTATAAACAAGATTATTATACAGAGTTTGAAGAAGAAAAAAAGTATAATAAAATAGCTAATGAAGTATGGAATGATTATCGTAAAATAGGTAATTTGGGTAATGAGATTACTTTGCCTTTAATTAAAGCATCTTATGTAGATGGAATAGTTAGTTTAAGATATGAAAATAATACTAGTAATTTAATAGATTCTATATATTTAGTTTCTTCATTTACGGAGAATTTAATTAATGATGGATATGAATTTACATATAGTGATAATTATAAAAAGATATATAAGAATAATAAATATAAAATTATTATTAAGAGTAGTTTAGATTATTTGATTATTCTGATTATGGAGAATTGATTTATGAAGAAGAATAAATGGTTATTAATAATAATTGTTGTTAGTATTATTCTTACTTTTGGTTTATCATATGCTTTTAGAGTAACTTTAAATTCTTATACTGATAATAATTTTAAGGTAGAATATGATAGTACTTGGAAAGTAGTAAATGATACTAATGAATTGAAATTAAAACATAAGAAAACTAATAGTATATTGCATATCCAATGTAAAGAGTTAGATAAAACGTATATGGATATTTCATTAAATGATCTTATTGTTGATGTTATTGATAGTATAGAAAAACAAAATATAGATTATAAATTGATTAATAGAATGAGTAATCCCACTGATATGTATGAGTCTTTTTCTTATTTATATGAAAAGGATATGAAACAAGCTTTAGTTAATATTTATAAGAAAGATAATAAGTTAATTGTAGTTTATTATGAAGCTGATAGTGAGTGTTATGATATTGTCTTAGACAGTGTTGATTCGATATTAAGGACTTTAAAAATATATACTGGGGAAAAAGTAAATTAACGTAAAGTTAATTTCTTTTTTTGACTTTATGATTATTATTTGCATATAATTAAGTATAAAGCTTATTCTATAAAGGAGTGTAAGAGTAAGTTAGCGCCAGGTCCTAAGGGATGACGAGGTTAGTAATTATCGAAAGATTCGGCGGATATTACTACGTATTAATGGATGCGTTAGGATTATTTTAAAAAGTAAAATTAAGATTATAACAAAGGATAATCCTCCATATTTTTTTGTATGGAGGAATTTTATGTGTGGAATTGTTGGGTATATAGGAAAAGATAAATGTATACCTATAATTATAAATGGCTTAGAAGCTTTGGAATATAGAGGATATGATAGTGCTGGAATAGCATATGTTTTAAATAATAAAGTTGTTATTGAAAAAGAACAAGGAAGAATTGATAATTTAAAGAAAAAATTGAATCTTTTAGAAGATAGTTATTTAGGTATTGGTCATACTAGATGGGCTACACATGGAAAACCATGTAAAGAAAATAGTCATCCTCATCAAGTTGGTAATATAACTTTAGTTCATAATGGTATAATTGAAAATTATAAAGAATTAAAAAATGAATTAGCAGAATATACTTTTAAAAGTGATACTGATACAGAGGTTGTTGCAGCTTATATTGATAAGTTATGTAAAGAAAAAAAAGATATGTTAGAAGTATTGAAGATTTTGAAAGATAAACTTATTGGAAGTTATGCTTTAGGAATTATTGTTGATGGATTGGATAAGTTATTTGCAATTCGTAAAGATAGTCCATTAATTATAGGAGTATCAGAGAAAGGAAATTTTATAGCTAGTGATGTACCAGCAATTTTAAAATATACAAATATGTATTATTTGCTTTTGAATGATGAATTTGCAGTTTTAGATTATGATGATGTTATTATTTATGATAGCGATGGTTGTGTAAGTACGAAAAATATAGAAGTTTTTGATGGTACTTTTGAAGCAGCTATGAAAAATGGTTATGATCATTTTATGTTGAAAGAAATATATGAGCAACCTAAAGTTATTAGTGATACAGTAAATGAGTATATTAAAGATAAAAAGACTTTCTTAGAAAAAATGAAGGGTTTAGAAAAGTATACAGCAATTGATATTGTTGGTTGTGGTAGTGCTTATCACGTTGGTTTAGTAGGTAAAAGTTTAATTACTGAATACGGGAAAGTATTAGTTAATGTTGATATTGCTTCTGAATATAGATATACGAATCATATTTATAGTAAAAAGCATTTAATAATATTGATTAGTCAAAGTGGAGAAACAGCAGATACATTAGCAGTGCTAAGAAAAGCTAAAAAAGAGCATATTGATACTTTGGCAATAGTTAATGTTGTTGGCTCTTCGATTGCCCGTGAAGCAGATAAAGTATTTTACATTAAAGCTGGGCCAGAAATTGCTGTAGCAACGACGAAGGCTTATAGTTGTCAATTAATGTTACTTTCTTTAATAGCGGCTTATTTAGGGATAAAAAATAAGATATTAAAGGATGATGTATTAGAAGAATATCGTAAGGTTTCTAATTTACTTAGTGATTCTTTAAGTGATACGAAGATTATTGAAAGAATAGCGAATAGAATATATAAGAATAAAGATATTTTCTTTTTAGGAAGAAAAATAGATTATGCTTTAGCGATGGAAGCTTCTTTAAAATTAAAAGAAGTTAGTTATTTGCATAGTGAAGCTTATGCTGCAGGGGAATTAAAACATGGAACTATTAGCTTAATAGAACATAATACTCCAGTTATTAGTATCGTTACTGATGATTCAATTAGATTAAAGACATTAAGTAATATTAAGGAAGTATGTGCAAGAGGTGCTTTTAGTATTATTATTACTAATAAAGATATAGATGATAAAGAAATGTATGAGGAAATAATTATGGTACCTAAAGTAACTGATTTAGTTAGTAGTGTGTTAGTTATTAGTAAGTGTCAATTATTAGCATATTATGTAGCTAAATTAAACGGATGTGATATTGATAAACCACGTAATTTAGCTAAGAGTGTAACAGTAGAATAAAAAATAACTTTCGTGTTGAAAGTTATTTTTTTCTTAATATTAAAGCTAAATCATGAGACATATCTTTACTTTGACCAAATTGAACGTGGTTAGTTGGTATTTTTTCTAAAGGATCATTAGCAAAGGCATCAAATAAGTAAGAATAAGCTAAGTTTTGTGAAGTTAAGCCATTTAAGTAATAAGGATATTCAGCTAATGATATAGCACCTGTTTTAACAATATGTCCATTTGTTTCTTTGTACATTTTATCAAAATCTTTTTTTAATTCATCTGACCAAGCATAAAGGTAAGAAACTAAGATAGTCCCAGAATTATTTAAATGAGGATATAGCTCATTAATAATAAAGTTACGGTATTGTTTAGCTTTTTCTAAAGTAACATTAGGATAGAAGTTTAGATATTCGTATATATTAGAACAATTTATGACATCGTAGGTTTGATTAGTAATATGTTTAGGTAAACTATATAAATCACTTGGAATAAATGTTATATTAGCTGAAGCGATTTTCTTTTTTAGATTTTGAAAATTTTTAGGATCTAGATATGGATTTATTTTTTTCACTAGATTTTTATCTAAACGTTTATATACAAATAATAAATGTGAAAGAATATTACTTGGATTACCATGAAGACTAAGATTATAATATAGAGTTGTCCAATATGCATGAGCTTCATTATCTAGATAATCTGCTAATTTAATAAATAAATCACTATCGAATGTTTGATAATATGTTAGATATTCTTCGTATGATAATGCTTTAATAGCTGCTAAACGAAGACTTAGGGCATATTCACATAATAAATTTGAGTCGTAAACATCAATTTTAGTTGCTCCACTATTGATTGCGTTTATTACATGTTCGCCGCTAGCTCCAATAGTTAAAAAAGAACCTGTTTTTTTAAATTCACGGTAGTAAGATGCTATATCTTCAGTAGCACTTGGATATAGACTATCATATTGAAGATTACTAGAGAAAGCAGAAGTTCCTGTTAATTCTTCTAAAAATGAAAATTGATTATTGTTAATTAAAATCATTGTTTTGGTAAGAGCTTTACCAATTTTTTTTATTTGTTCTTCTGTTAAAAACATAATTAACCTCTTTTCTTGAGTTGTTATTATACTTTAAAGTGGTTTATATGTAAATTTTAAGTATGTTTATATATAATTATTTTTTATTAGAGAAGGAGGTATTTAATAGAACTTAAAAAATGGCAAAATGTGATTAGTTATGTGCTGATTTGCATATTAATTTTTTTTAGTTTATAATTGTGTTAGTGGTGAGGAATATGAAAATTGAATCAGTAGAGTTAAAGAATATGGCAGTTCGTACTAGTCAGTATCCTGATGATAATAAACCTGAGTTTTTGTTAGTAGGAAGAAGTAATGTAGGTAAAAGTTCATTTATTAATTCTTTAATAGCAAGAAAGAATTTTGCAAGAACTAGTGCAACACCTGGTAAAACCCAAACTTTAAATTTTTATTTTGTAAATGAATCTTTTTATTTAGTTGATGTTCCAGGATATGGGTATGCTTCAGTTGATAAGGATACTCAGAAGAAATTTGGCTTGATGATTGAAGAATATTTAATTAATAGAAAGAATTTAAAAAGAGTTTTTCTTTTAGTTGATTATCGTCATAAACCAACAGAAGACGATTTGTTGATGTATAATTTTATGAAGTATTATAATTTAGATGTAACTATAGTTGCGACTAAATATGATAAAGTTGGTCAGAAAGATAGAGCAAAATGTGACAAAGCTTTAAATGAGGCTTTTGAATTACAAGGAAATGATAATATAGTAGTCTTTTCTTCAGTGACTAAAAAAGGACGTGAAGAAGTATATTCTATTATTACAGATTGTTTAAATACAAAGTAAAAATTCGTTTTATATAAACGTTTTTTTTATTGTTCTAAAATAGTAATTGGTTTTTTTACGATATGATATAATAGACTAAATTAAAAATATATGATAAAATACGCCATGAAATGGAGGGGTAATAATGAAAAAAACTGTTTGTTTGATTGGACGTCCAAATGTAGGAAAAAGTACAATATTTAATCGTCTTATTAGAGAAAAGAAATCTATTATTTTAGATACGCCTGGAGTTACTAGAGATCGTATATATGGTGATGTTACATATGATGATAAGACTTTTTTATTAATAGATACTGGTGGAATAGATTTAGGAGATGGCGATTTTAATAATGATATTAAAGCTCAAGCAGAAATTGCAATTAATGAATCTGATATAATTGTTTTTGTTGTTGATGGAAGAGAAGATTTAACAAGTAATGATTTATATATTAGAGATATGTTAATGAAAACTAATAAGAAAGTTATTGTAGCATTAAACAAATTAGATAATGTAAAAATGCAAGAAGAGCGAATTTATTATTATTATGAATTAGGTTTTGAATATGTCATTCCAATTTCAGCTTCACATAATTTAGGTTTTGGCGATTTGTTAGATGAAATAACAAGAGATTTTGGTCAATATGAAGAAGATGTTTCAAATATTCTTAAATTCTGTGTAATAGGTAGACCAAATGTAGGAAAAAGTAGTTTAGTTAATGCTATTTTAAACGAACAAAGAGCTATTGTATCTGATGTTGCTGGAACAACAAGGGATTCAACAGATACTAAATTTAGATATAATAATGAAGATTATATTGTTATTGATACTGCGGGAATGCGTAAAAAAGGAAGAATATATGAATCAGTTGAAAAATATAGTTTAATTAGAAGTTTAAAGGCGATTGAACGTTCTGATGTATGTGTATTAGTAATTGATGCTGGAACAGGTATAATTGAACATGATAAACATATTGCAAGTTATGCTATAGAAGCTGGAAAAGGTTTAGTTTTAGTAGTTAATAAATGGGATTTAATAGAAGATAAAGATAAAGCAATAAAGGAATGGAAGTTGTTATTACAAAATGAATTTCAATTTATGACATGGGTAAAAGTAGTTTTCTTATCAGCTTTAACTAAGAAAAGATTACATACTTTAATGCCAGAAATAATTAGTGCTTATGAAAATAATCGTAAAGAGATTAAAACATCTTTATTAAATAATGTTATTAATGATGCTACTAAATTACATGAAGCTCCTGGTTATAAAGGTAAAAAGTTAAAAATATATTTTGCTAGTCAGACAGGAATATGTCCTCCTAAATTTACTTTTAGATGTAATGATAAAGGGTTAGTTCATTTTAGTTATGAAAGATATTTAGAAAATACAATTAGAAATAATTTTGATTTTACTGGAACACCAATGATATTACAATTTAAAAATAGAGGAAGTAAAGACGAAGATGATGAATAATCATCTTTTTTTTGTTATAATAATTTATAGTAGGTGACATAAGATGGTAATTGACGCTAAAAAGGTTAGTAATTTAAATTGTCAAAAGGTAGAATTTGGAGAATTAACTCTCGAATTATTTAAAAATAATATATCAACTATTAGATTAAATTTTGAATTAATTATTGGTGATAAGACATTTATATTTGTATCAAATAGTGAACCTATAGCATATGTTGATAATTTTGTTGTTAGTAAAAGTTTAGTAGTAGATAGAGATTTCTTTTTAAATAATAAAGATAAAATAGTTAATGTTCTAGTTGATTATATAAGAAAAATGAATAGTAATTCTATTAGTTTAGAAGATGGAGAATTAATAGATGAACGGATTATCTCAGCTATTATTGAGAATGAAAAGATAAAAAAAGTAAAATTAGGCAATAAAGAAAGTGGTTTTATCTTAGATTCTATTTTATATAAAAGATTTAAAGATGCTTTAAAAGAAGAAGTTTCTACGACGGGAGTAAGTTTAGAATTAGAAGATAATTTTGATCCAATGATAACTTATAATAAAAATAGAGCTCTTGTTGATGGGTATAATTATAATATTCTTACAACAACAGATTCTTTTTTAATAAGTAATTCATTAGATGGGAAAGAATTAGAAAATTTAAAATACTTAAATAAAAAAGCTAAAGTAGCAATATATTTTGATAAATGCAAAAATGTTATTGAAATTATAAATAGGATAAGAGAATTAGGTAATGAAGAAAATATTGAGATAAGAATAGAAGATAAAAATATTTTTAATAATTATTTATTTGCTAATATTAAAACTTTAAATGATATGAATAATATTTCAGTTAATGAAAATGGATTAATTAATAAGTTAGATTTATATTATAAAAATGAAAAGAAATTAATTAAGTTAGTTAAACCAGTTATTAATTTGAGTCCATTTGAAAAGTATATTTATATTTATGATTTAGTTAGTAAATATAAAAAATATAAAGAGAATACAGATGATAAATCTATGTCTAGAGATTTATATAAGTTATTAGATGGGGAGTATATGGTTTGTGTTGGATATGCTAAATTACTTAAAGATTTATTAATGAAAGTTGGCATAGAAGCAAATGAATATTCTGTTTCAGTAGATGTTGGTTTAGATGATATTCCATTAAATACGAGAGTCTTGCCTGATTATGTAGCTGGTAGGGATTCAACAAAAATTCATGAGGTATTAACCGAAAGGGCAGGTCACGCTCGTTTATTTGTTAATTTAGTAGATCCTAAGTATGGAATAGATGGTTATTATTTAGCTGATCCTACATGGGACAATGATATGGAACATCATACTTTTAATTATGCTTTAATGACTCATGATGAATTTAATGAAATGGATAGATATAATTATTTTAATATTTATGGAGTACAGGAGCTGTTTTTTGTTCATTCTTTGGAAGAATTTTATTATAAATTAAATGTTTTGTTAGATAAAAATTCTAAGAAGAATGTCTATGATTATGTTAAAAGTTTAGTTATGTATTTTAGTGATATTGATATTGCTTTTTATCAAGAATTAAATAATAAGTATGATTTTTTAAAAAGTAATTTAGTAAAACCAACAAAAGAAGAAATTCAAGAAATTTTAATAGATATTGGTGAACATATTATTGGTAAAACTAATAAATTAGTTGATGGAGAATTATTTAGAAGAGGTTTAGTTGAAGTGTTTAATGAAGGTTTAATTCCTTTAAAAAAGGATAGTATTATTTCAGAAGTAGATGATATTATAGAATATAATCGGAAGAGGCATGAAGTATGTTTTCCAATTCGTTATATGATAAATCGTGAAGGAATTGAAATGACTATTATGAATGCTACTAATAAATTTGCTATAGATAAGGAAAAAGAACATAAAATATAAAAGTTATGTTCTTTTTAAATTGACTTTTTAGAATGAACTTTGTATAGTATTTTTTTAACAGGTGATTTTATGCAGTTTCTCGTTATGGATAAGGAATTAATTGATATTTATAATATTAAGAATATAGAATCAATTAAAGTATTTGATGTTATGTCTAATTCTGGTTCTAAAATATTACTTATTCCAGCAATTTTAATATTTTATGATGGTGGAAAAACAATGTGTCTTTGTAATGAAGATAAGTATTTTGATGTTTTTGTTCGTAAAGTTGTCGAAGTTTATAATTTGGAGAAAGATAAAGTAATAGATGATAGTTTAACTAATCCTTTTGGCTTAGAAAAACATATTGATATAGATGAATTTAGTAAAAAGATACTAGCAAGTGGAGAGTTAGAAAAAATTGTTGGAGTTTATAAGTTTTATCAAGAAAAAAATAGTTATGATCAATCTTTATTTTTTCAAATTGATGAAGTTAAGATGTTGATGCCAATTGTTATTTATCATATTAAGAAATTGTTTAGTAATACTAATAAGGTAGTTAATATAAGTGATAAAATTGAGGGATATCGTGAACGTTATTTTGGTTCAGCTAAAATAGATGGCGTAGAGATGGGAATAAGTATTTATTTTCAAAAAGTTGATAATCAAACTTATGAATTTTCAATAGGTGGTCTTTTAGATAAGAGTATTCCTGTATTAATGCGTGTATCTTTTTTTGATGATGTAATAGAAGTTAAAACAGGTATTACGGAATATGATTTTATAAGTTATGCTAGTTATCAAATAGAAGATGAAGTAGTTAGAGAAGTATATCGAGTAAAAAAAGATGATGTAACAATTGCTTATGAAAATAAAGAGTGTCCTTTAACTGATAATGAATATCAAAATATTACTAATATTGATGGTGAATGTTTATTAAAATGGTATTTGTTGCCTTGGAAAGCTTTATATGGTTTTAAAAATGATACTTTAGATATAAGTAAAGAAGAAAAAATAATTGAAATTCATAGTATGTATTTAAGTGTCTTTAATGATAGTTTTTTTAAGAAAGAATATTATTCAAAAGTATATAGACGAAAAGAAACTTCTTCTGTTAATAATTTAGATATAACACTCGATGAGATGAAGAAGAATATGATAGGTATTTTAATTAAGGGATTAGATAATGTTTTTGTTTTAGAAACTAATTTTGTCGAAGATGGAAAAAGTGGCTATTATAAGCAATATTTAAAAGATAAATATTTTTATCATTTAGTTTTAAGTGATAATGGATTATTAGGTTTAAATAAGGATAATTTAGTTAGTGTTAATCAAGATGATGATATAATTATTAGCGCTGATTTATTAAATAAAAATAGAGTACTTAGATTGGTAAGAGGTGATTAAAATGGGTTTATTTAGAGAAGATACAGAGGAAGAAAAAGCTAAAAAGAGTTTAATAAAAGCAATTCGTAATTCTAATTTGACTTATAATTGGGTTGATACTTTAGTAGCATATGTATCGGCAGTTTATGATAAAGAAAGAAGTAATGATTTTTTAGAGTATGAATATTTAGATAGGATTATTTTAGAAATTATTCTTAATAGTAATTATGTTAATGAATTAGATGTAGATAGTGAATTAGATAAAATAATTGATTATGTTAGAATGATACTTCCTTGTGGAAATAGAACGGATATGGCTCAAGAAATTATAAGTACTTTTGTTAATCAATTTAAATATGATGAAAATGGTTTTGTAAATGCAAGGATATTTAAAGAAGGTTTTTATAATTTATTTGATAATAAAGTTAATGCTCTTAAAATGTTATATTTGGGATATAAAAATGGTTTAAGTGAAGAGGATTTAGATGTTATAACTAAGTATAGTATAGAAATAGCTCCTTATTGTAATAATCAAGATATTCTATTTTATGAAATAAATGCTTTTATAAATGGTTTTAAAGTTTTAGAAGGGGATATTGAAAGTTATTATAAAGATAAATTGGATGAAATAAAGAAAAGAGTAGGAATTTATCCGTTAGATGAAAAATCTTTAGCTTTAATATCGGCGGAAGCTTCAAAAGCTCAAAAATTAATTGCTAAATTAGATGCTTTACAAAGAAAGATAGATGGACATCAAGATAGAGTAAAAGCTATAACTGCGGCGGGAAAAAAAGAAATAAAAGAAGCTATTTTATTAGGTTTAGAAGATATTGAAGGATTAAGTAATTCATCTTGTCAAAATATTGAAAATAGTATTGAAGAATATGTTAAAGAAATAACAAAGAAATTAGATGATTATTTAATAACTTTGGAAAAGCAAATGAAGAATAATAGTGATCAAGTATTTGGAGAGATTTTATTTCAAACGAAAAAGAAAATAGAAGAGATTAAATTTATGGCTAATGAAATATCTTCTACTACTACAGGAGAATTATTAAGAATTCAAAAAGCAACAGCAGATAGTGTAGATAGTTTAAAAGCTTATGTTGCTGATGAACCACGTTTACAAGAGCTTTTAAAAGGAGCGAAAGAAAGTGATGAAATAAGAACAGCCTTACTGCAATTTAGTTCAATTACGACTGGAAGTAAGGGTAGTAATAATCCTTTGCAACAAGTAGTAGTTCCTGGATATGACCAAGCTATTGTTCCTGCTGGATTAAATGTTGTTATCCCTAATGAAAAAATAACTATTCGTAAAGAAGGGGAGAAAGCTCCTTTAATAGCATCTTTTGATACGTTAACTTCTTTTAAAAAAAGGTTTAAAAGAATTGAGGATACGAAGGTATTACTTGAAGAAAAAGGAGAGATCTTCCATGAGAAAACTTTGGAAATAATAAAAGTAATTATGGAAGGAGGATGGCCATATCTTTGGGGTCCTTCTGGTTGTGGAAAATCTTATACAATTAAACAGGTTGCTGAGCTATTAGGTCTTGATTTGATAGAAAATGGGAAAATAACTGATAAATATAGTATTATGGCTTATTCAGATCCGCATGGAAGATTTAGAGCAACCCAAGCTTTTGTAGCTTTTACTTATGGTAAGTTATTGTTTTTAGATGAATTTGATAATGGTAATACTGATACACAAGTTGTTTTAAATAGCTTATATTCAGCTTTATTAGATGCATTACAAAAACCAGAAAAGTTAAGATATGCAACTTTTGCTGAGAATATGACAGTACCAGTTAATCTTAATTTTAGAATGATAAGTGCTGGTAATACTTCTGGTTCAGGAGAAAATCAAGCTTATTCTTCGCGTGGTAAGATTGATGAATCAGTTTTAGAACGTATGACACCTATTTTCTTTAATTATGATAATCGAATAGAACAAGTTATTTTAAGTAATGCTAAAGGTTGGTTTGATTTCTTTATTAATTTTAGAAAAGCATGTGATGCTTATGCAATAAAAGAAGGAATGGATGCAGCTCCGGGTATGGCAACTACAAGAGATGCAACAGCAATTGCTATTTCAATAGAAAATGATGTTAAAACGGTAGATGAGATATTAAGACATAATTTTATTCAAACAAAAACAGAAGAATATTTAAATTATTTAATAAAATATATGAGTAATGTTTATGATATTGAAAGTGATTTAGATACTAAAAATTGTCCTTTAAATGAATATAGTGGTGAAGCTTTAGCTAAAAAATTTATATTGGAAAGCCAAAAAACGATTGAAATGGGACGAAGGATATAACTAGTTATAGAGATTTTTTAGTAAAGCTTAGAAGTTATATAAGTAAAGTTAAGGATAATAGTTTAGGAGATGTAACTAATATTAAAGATTTTGATGATAGTAAATATCCTGATAATCATTTAAAATATCCGATGCAGATTTTTGCTCCTGAAAAAGTAAGAGTTATGGGAGATGGATATACGTTATATAGAGTAAGGTTTACAAGTTTGTATGCTTTGTATGAGTATTTAAAATCTGATCCTCAAACTAACAATCGTGTTTTTTATAGATTACATAGTGTATTGGGGGAGGAAAGTTTTGCTGGTAAACCATATAGTAAAGCAGTAGAAGATTTAGTTTCAACTGTAGATTATGGTTATAAAGAATTTTTAAAATTAGAAAAAAGTATAAATGGAGCAAAGTTAATTCGAACTAATGAATATAGAACAGTTAAAACATTAGCAGGAGGACATTTAAATATCGTTGATTATTCTAAAGGATCCCCATTATGTTATGAAACTTTAGAAAAAGTTAGAAAACCTAAATTTGTACGTATTTATATTTTATTAGCATATCGTTGGAATACGACAAAAAGTGAAGTTTTTAATAGAGCTATTATAATAACTAATATTGTGAAAGCTTTGGAAAATTTTGGTTATAACGTTGAATTAAACACTTTTGAATTGTCTGTTTGTCATGATGAATTGTTTTATGCGATTGTATCGGTAAAAAAACATAGTGAACGAATTAATTTAGAAAGATTATATAAAATATTGTGTCATGTTGAGTTCTTAAGAAGAATATCATTTAGATTACTAGAAACAACAAATGTTACAGATTATGAGTGGGAAGATGGCTATGGTGCCGCTTGTCAAGAAGATTTTTGCCGTGCTTTTTTGAAATTAAATAAAGATGATATTTATTTTGATCAACCAAAAGAATTAGGTATAAGGGGTTATGATTTAGCGGATGATTTTGAGGCAGTAATAAATCATTTAAATTTAAATGATAAAATAGATGTTAAAAAAGCTAAAGATGAATTTAGAAACAATGTTAGAAAATTAAAAAAAGAACAATAAGTAGTTAAGGTTGACAAAGTTATAATTTTGGGGTAGTATTTAGTTAATTCAATGAGGAAGAACGAGATTATTAAGATACTTTTTATAGAGAGTTCATGGATGGTGGAAATGAATAAAAGCCTTAATAGTTACTATCTTCTGAGAGGTTTAATAAAACCCGGTTAAAGCCGTTATCTAAATTAAGTTAAATAAAGGATGGTACCGCATTATTTGCTCCTTGCAAGTAATGTGGTCTTTTATTTTATAGGAGTGTTACAATGAAACGGACATGGATTAAAAGAAATTAAAAATAAAGAAAGGATGATTGTAATGGTAAATTTTAAAGAAGATGAAAAATTAAATGTATTAAATCATAGTTGTGCTCATTTATTAGCACAAGCAGTAAAACATTTATATCCTCAAGCTAAATTTTGGGTTGGTCCTGTTGTAGAAGAAGGATTTTATTATGACATTGATTTAGGAGATGATGTTATAACTTTAGAAGACTTAGAAAAAATAGAAAGAGAAATGAAAAAATGTTCTAAGTCAGCTAAAAATATTATTAGGAAAGAAATTTCTAAAGATGAAGCTTTAGAAATGTTTAAAGATGATGAATATAAAATCGATTTAATCAATAGAATGGATGAAGATGAACAAGTTATATCTTGTTATCAACAAGGCGATTTTACTGATCTTTGTCGTGGACCACATGTAAGTAATACTAAAGAAATAAAATATTTTAAATTGATTAAGTTTAGTGGAGCTTATTGGAAAGGTGATTCTTCAAAGAAAATGTTACAAAGAATATATGGGGTATGTTTCCCAACTCAAGAAGAATTAGATGCTCATTTACAAGAATTAGAAGAAATGAAATTAAGAGATCATCGTAAAATAGGTAAAGATTTAGAATTATTTATGATAAGTGATTTAGTAGGAAAAGGTTTACCTATGTTTTTACCAAAAGGATATATTGTTTGGGAAGAATTAGAAAATTATATTAAAGGTAAAGAAAAGAAGCTTGGTTATCAACATGTATTAACTCCTCCTTTAGGAAATGTTTTATTGTATAAGACTTCTGGACATTGGGATCACTATAAAGATAATATGTTTCCTAAGATGGAAGTTGAAGGAGAAGAGTTTGTATTAAGACCAATGAATTGCCCACATCATATGATGATTTATGCAAATGGTGTTCATTCTTATCGTGATTTACCTATTCGTATAGGAGAAATTGCTAGGGATGCACGTTTTGAAACAAGTGGTTCTTTAAAAGGAATAGAGAGAGTTAGAACTTTCTGCCAAAATGATGCCCATTTATTTGTAACTCCTGAACAAATTGAATCAGAATTTTCTTCAGTTGTTAATTTAATTTTAGATACTTATAATGAATTAGGAATTGAAAATTTTAGATTTGAATTATCTTTAAGAGATCCAGAAGATAAAGTTAAGTATTATCCAGATGATGAAATGTGGAATAATGCAGAAGAAACACTTCGTAATGTATTAAATGATTTAGGATATGATTATGTAGAAAAGATAGGTGAAGCAGCTTTTTATGGACCAAAATTAGATGTTCAAGTTAAACCAGCGGTTGGTCCTGAATATACTTTATCTACTTGCCAATTAGATTTTTGCTTACCTATGAGATTTGATCTTGGTTATATAGATAGTGAAGGAAATAAAAAAACACCTGTAGTTTTACATAGAGCAGTATTTGGTAGCATAGATAGATTCTTTGCTTATTATTTAGAAGAAACAAAAGGATATCTTCCAGCATGGCTTGCACCTGTTCAAGCACAAGTAATTTCAGTTAATAGTCAATATCATAATGAATATGCAGAAGAAGTATATAATAAATTAAAAGAAGCTGGATTTAGAGTGGAATTAGATAATCGTAATGAAAAATTAGGTTATAAATTAAGAGAATCTGTAATTAAGAAAATTCCATATATGCTAATTTTAGGACAAAAAGAAGTCGATTCCAAAACTATTTCTTATCGAAGAGCTGGTAGTGAAGAAACAGTAACTATTAATCTTGAAGAATTTATTGATTTATTAAATGAGGATATTAAAAATAAAACAAGATATGATAAATAAAATAAAAAAGTAAATTGTAGAAAAATAATTTACTTTTTTATTGCTATTTTTAAATACTAATGTTATATTGTCTATAATAGTGGAGTGTAGTATGAGAATAGTAGTTAAATATGTTGTTTTTTCTTTTTTATTATTTATAGGATTTTTTATGTTAGTTAATGCAAAAGATAGTTCTTTTGAACTGAGACTTAAAACGTCGACGGAAAGTCATTTGAATAACGGATTTATAAGTTTTATTGATATGGGAATTAATTCAGGACCTCATTTATGGGGAACATCAAAGTTCTTAGCTAGTACTGATGGAGGAACTAATTGGTTTTATGCGTATTGTTTAAATAATGATTTATATTCACCTTTTGAAATATTGGATAAAGATCTTAAAGACTTTGATGAAACGTATAATTATGATAGTTTGGCAAAGATATTATATTATGGTTATGGCGGAGACGGTTGGAATGGAACCGATTATGAATATGTAAGAAAGAATTCTTATTATATATGGATGCCTTATTATGATGCTAATAATACAGTTGCATATTGGCATGAGAATTGGACTGATGATCTTGCTTATGTTTTGACACATTTAGCTTTAAGTTATGCTTATTACCATGATGTTATGAAATTGCCTGATGCAGAAGCAGAAGAAAGAGCTTTTTATGGAGTTTTCGAATCTGAGGAATTCACTGGGACTAAGGGAAAAAGTGTTGCTAAACTTTGGTATGAATATTTAATGGCAAAACCAGATATAGGAATAAACATTTATTCGGAGAATAATGATTTAATAGATGTTTATCGTTCTGATTTAAATACCCCTATAAAAATAAAATTAGGAGAAAATATATCTATAAAAGGAAATGATATTTCTTCTCCAATAGGTGGAAAAATAGATTTTATAGTTCCTGAGGGAATGAAATGTGAGGTTACTGGAAATCAAGATTCAGCTTCAGAACCGGGTGTATATACTGAAGGAGAAAGAATTGTATTGGGGAATGGACAAAGTTTTAATCTTTCTTTAGTTGAAGCAGTAGATTCACTTAATACTTTAAAAATAAATATTAGTGAAAATTATAATGTTTTTAGAGTAGATGGTGGTAAAGACGAAAATGGTAATGATTACCAAGATATTGCTGGATTATATCGTAATGATTTAAGTGATGGGCAAGTCTTAGGTATTGCTTTTAACACTGTTGGAGTAGCTAAATTAAATATTAATAAAAAAGTATTTCAAAATAGTAAACCTTATAAGAATTCTAATATATATTATTTTGGAATTTTTGAAGATAATAAATTGGTTGATGTTTTAGAAATGAAAATGAATAAAGAAAGTTCTTCTAGTAAAATATTTTATTTACCTTATGATGGTGAGAAAAAATATGTTATAAAAGAAACTGATAAAGATGGTAATCCAATAAATGATTCTAATTTAAAAATAAATATTGATAATAATGAAATAATATTTAATGATGAAAATCTTGAAGCTAGTGTTAATATTACTAATGAATATTCTTTAGTTATTTCTCCTAATACTGGAAATGGTAGAATTATAATGTTTATTTTACTTTTTATAACTTCTTTAATCTTTATAATTGTTTTAGGTTATAAATTAAAGAAAAAAAATAAATTTTCTTATTAAGATATAGAAATATTCGTTATGAAAAAGGTAATGGTTTCATTATTCTTTTTTTATTGTAATTAATAGATATTTAAGTTATAATTTTGTATAGAATATGGGAGTGTGGCCAGGATGAAGATTATGTTAATGGACGCTACTAAATTAGTTAATCTAATTTTACCTAGAGAAGTTTTTGGTAACTATTGGATATTAAATGCTAAGAAAGAAAATTTAGTTAGTGTAGAAGCTATAGATAATAATTGGGTATTAAAAAGTAATAGTGAAGTTAAAGTATTTAGAAATGGAACAGCTGTAGATGAAGCTTTATTAGAACCAGAAAAATTTTATACATTAAAAAATATTCTTTTATCTGAAAGCTATGTAATTTATACTTGCCCTGTATATGATCCTAATGTTTTACAACTTAATATTAATCTAAATAATGTTCAAGGTAATACTGCTTGGTATATTGGAAATAATGGAGCGCAGGATTCTAATTCTAATTTTCCTAATATTATATCTTATGAGCAACCAGGAATTGCAAAGAATCAATTAAAGATTACTTATAATGATGGAAAGTATTCTATTAATAATTTAAATCCGTCTATTCCAATGTATATTAATGGATTACCATGTGAATCAATGGATTTAAGATATGGTGATGCAATTTTTATTTTAGGATTAAAATTATCAATTATTAAAGATATTTTCTTTATTAATAATCCTAATAAATTAATTAAATTTGATTCACAGATGTTTATAGTTCGTTCTTTACCTTCTTTAGATTATACTTCAATTCCAACTGATCCAGATCCTGTAATTGAAATGTATAAAAAAGAAGATTATTTTCTAAAGCCACCTCGTTTTGATGAACGTATAGAAGAAAAAACATTAGTAATTGATCCACCTCCATCTCCACAAAAACAAGAAGAAATGCCTGCTATATTAGCAATGGGATCAATGATGATGATGGGTATGACATCAATGATGACAGGTGTTACTACTTTAATAAGTGTTTTAAATGGAACGATGGAATTAAAATCAGCTTGGCCATCATTATTAACCGCAACAGCAATGTTGGTTTGTATGTTAATATTACCGGCTGTTAATAAAATGTATACTAAGCATAAAAAGAAAGTTTATGAAAGAAAAAGACAAGCAACATATAGTGCTTATGTAAATAAAAAAAGAGAAGAATTCTTAATAGAAATGAAAAAAGAACAACAAATTTTAATAGATAAATATATATCTTTAAAAGAAGTTGGCGATATTATTTTGTATAAAAAACGTAATTTATGGGAAAAGAATCCTGATGATTATGATTTTTTGTCTTTGAGATTAGGAATAGGAGCTATTCCGCCTTTCTTTAATATTAATTATCCTGATGAACATTTTTCGATGGATGATGATGATAATTTAATGGGATATTTAAGAGAATTAGAGAAGGAAACTAGTTATTTGGAAAATGTTCCAGTTACTTATTCTTTTGTTGATAAATATATCACAGCTATAATAGGGCAAAAATCTGTTACTAATCCTTTTTTAAGAGGTTTATTATTACAAATATTTGCTTATCATGGATATGATTCCTTAAAATTATGTGTATTTACTAATAGTGAAAATGAAAAGTTTTGGGATGATATTAAGAATTGTCCATATTTTTGGGATGATAATCGTACCATTCGTTTCTTTGGGTCTAATAGTGATGATATAGGTCAAATTAATTCTTACTTTGAAGAGATGCTTAATTCTATAGAAGAAGCTAATGCTCAGAATTCTAATGGGGTATCTAGTAGTAAAGAAACAGTTAAATTAGGAACAAGGTATTTAATTATTACAGATGATATAGATCAAGTAAGAAATGTTAGTATTATTCATTCATTAATTAGTTCTACTGAATATGTTGGAATTAGTTTGTTAATTTTTACTGAAAAGTTAAATTCTTTACCTAATGAAGTTGAACACTTTATTAGTGTTGATGAGAGAACTGGTGGAGTATTTGAGAGGGTTTTAACTGATAGTAAGAGAATTAATTTTGTACCAGATTTTATGTATGGATCATTAGAAAAATATACTTATATATTATCTAATATTCCAATAGCTTTAAATGGTGGTAAATTCTTATTACCAGCGACATATTCATTCTTAGAAATGTATAATGTATCTAATGTAAATCAATTAAACGCTTTATCGAGATGGAAAGATAGTGATCCGATTAATACTCTTGCTGCTCCTGTTGGAATTAATGAATATGGAGAATTATTTAAATTAGATATTCATGAAAAATCACATGGACCACATGGATTGATTGCTGGTATGACAGGTTCTGGTAAATCAGAGTTCATTATTACTTATATTTTAAGTATGGCGATTAATTATCATCCTTATGAAGTTCAATTTGTATTAATTGACTATAAAGGTGGAGGTTTAGCTGG
>CALVJQ010000007.1 GCA_944332265.1 uncultured Bacilli bacterium | reverse complement strand
TTCCCGAACAGAGCAGTTAAGCACTTACACGCCGACGATAGTTTCTTGCGAAAATAGGTAGTTGCCTCTTTTTTTTTGCTCTTCTTTCTTGTCCGGGAGGGGGGACCACAAAAGAGGCAAACGGTTCATAATTATCATTCTCTACGCATATATAATTATATAAATACAAGTATTTACAAACGAACAAATGTATGTTAGTATAATAATATAGAAAGGGTAGAGAAAATGAAAGGTAGAGTGAAATGGTGGAGTAAAGATAAAGGATATGGTTTTATCGAATATAATGATACGGATAATATCTTCGCTTATTTAAAAAAAGATGATAAAGATCGCGATAAAATTCACGACGATCAAGAAATTGAATTCTATATTGAAGAAATAGAGAATTGTTCATATATTCATATCTTAAATCTTTGCGAAAACTAAAAGCTTAAAAAGCTTTTTTTTATGTCAAGTTACACTCTTTCAAATTGAAGTCCCTTGTATAATGTTTTATAATTATTTTATTGTCAAAAGTTTTAAAGGAGCATCAATATGAAGACTAAATACATTTTAAATATTATTTTTATAATCATTTGGCTTTTTATAATTTTTTCTTTTTCTGCTGAAGATGCAACTAAGTCAGAGCATCGTAGTGATGAAGTTATCATTAATACTATTGAAACAATAAAACAAGAAAAAATTCCTCAAGAAGATAAACAAAAAATAATAGATAAATACATTGTAGTTGTTCGTAAAAGCGCTCACTTTTTTCTATACTCTTGTTTAGGTATTTTAGTCTTCATTTTTAATAAAAAAATATTTGGTTTAACTCCTAAAGCATTCATATATACCATTATTTTTTGTTTTATATATGCTTGTTCCGATGAAATTCATCAACTATTTATAAGTGGCAGAACAGCTCGCATTTTTGATATCTTTGTTGATACAAGTGGAGCTTTACTATCCACAACAATTCTAACTTTAATATTTTATTTGAAAAATAAATTAAATACTTAATACGACAATTATCTTCATTTCATCAATATATAATTTAATTGGTGATAAAATGAAGATATTTTTAATTATTGTTTCAGTTATCTTAGTATCATTTCTTATTCTCTTTATCTACTGTGCATGTCGTTTAGCATCTATTGTTGATGAAGAAAATAAATTATCTAAAAAGTAGCAAACTAAATTAACTTTAAAATTATAAATTTCTTATAAAAGTATGATATAATATTAAAGTTAATTGAAGTCCTCGTAGCTCAGTTGGATAGAGCAACCGCCTCCTAAGCGGTAGGTCGGCAGTTCGAATCTGCCCGGGGACGCCATTTATTATATAAAAAAACTGATTTAATTTAATTATTATACTGGGATTATATACATTCATAGATACTGAACTGTATAAAGATATGTTATTAATAACAGAATTCAAGTATTTTGATTATGAACAAAGTCCATATTTATTCTATCAAAGAAAAAATAAATAAAAGAACCTAGTGATTAAGTACTAAGTTCTTTTTTATATAATAAGATTATTCTATAAAATAAATTGTTTATTTTATAAATTTATATTATACTAAAATAGTAAATAGTATAGGGTGTGATAAGATATGAATAACGAAGTATTTAATAGTCAAAAAGAACAAAAACAAAAAAAATATAAATTAACTATAATTATTTTATGTTTTTTATTAACAATAACAGGCTTTAGTACTATCTTTTTAGCAAGCAATTCACTTACTACTAATAGTATTCAAACTAATAAAGTTTCTAATATATCTGTTAATGATGTCAAAAAAGCTACTGAATTTTTAAACGAATTATTAACTTATATTAAAACCTTAAACAAAAATGAAAATCTTGATGTGTTAAAAGTTGATATTGCTTATAAGATATATGAATTATCAAATAATAGTTATGATTCAGTCGCTGTTGATGCTATTGCTTCTGAATTATTATCTAATCTTTCTGGGACTTTTGCTGATAGCCAAAGCCTTATAAATGGGCTAGGTACTAATATTGGCCAAGTTATCAAAGATGTTGCAACTAAATTAGAATCATTAATGTTAAATTATGATGAACGTATTCAAATTGAATCTACAACAGCAGCACAAACAAGTGAAGCAGGGCCAGCTTACAAAGTTAATTTAAATGCTTACATTTACTATGCTCCAACTAAATCTACTAAATGGGCAGTTATCATTCATCCTTTTATGACGAATGGTAAAATATATGCACAAGCAATTGCTAAAATGTATTTAGACCAAGGATATAATGTTATTGCTCCTGATTTACGTGGCTTCGGTAAAAGTGGTGGATCTGTTGGCATGGGCTACCTAGAAAGCTTAGATATCTGGGATTGGCTAACATACATTAATGATGAAAACAATTATGCTATTGCTGATCGCAAAGCATCAGAAGTAATTATTCATGGTACATCACTTGGTGGAGCAACAACCTTACAAGCTTGGACTCAAGCGAATATGGGACGTGATTTAACAACTAAAAATGTTATTGGTATTGTTGATGACTGTGGATACGATTCAATGACTGGAATTATCGAAGGACTTTTAACAACTGGATCTGGAATGGAACTACTAGCAAAAATCACTAACTTAGTAGGTAAAGAAAACTTATATGACCTTATTGGTGAAGAGAATATTAAAAATTATTTAATCAATCAAATTAAAGTTGGTCTAAAGGAAGAAGATTTTGATCTTAAACAAAATGCCTTCCATCCTAATCGTCAAATAAGTAAAGTACCTATATATATTATTCACGGTACTTCTGATACAACAGTTCCATATAGTATTAGTACTTCGATAGTCTATCCAGCAGCTAAAAAAGCTAATTTACTATATGACTTCTGGCAAGTTCAAGGACAACAACATGCTTTTATAATAGTTGGTCTAAATAAAACAGAATACACAAATAATATTTCTAAATATATTAGATATTTAGAAAACCAAAATACTTCTAATAAAGAAGAACAAGCATCAGAAGATATAACTAACTTAGATGACCAAAAAGATTTAGAAACTAATGAAGAAGAAAAAGAAGAAAAAGGTTTCTTTGCTAAAATAGGAGACGCTATTGTTAACTTCTTCAAAAGTATTGGCAACTTCTTTAAAAATTTATTTAATTAAGGAATATATATTATTCCTTTTTTATTGCTTAAAAATATAAAAATGCTATAATATTACTAGTATAGTAGAGTATGAGGTGATAATATGAACAAAGATAATAATCTAACTAATTCTGAAATAGAAGTTCTAGATCTTGAAGAAACCCCTTCTACTCCTAAAAAGAAGAAAAAACCTATTATAAAATTTGAAAATGTTGTTAAAGAATACCATACTGGTGAAGTATATACACGTGCTTTAAATGGTATTAATTTTACTATATATGAAGGAGATATTGTTATATTTCTTGGTACAAGTGGAGCCGGAAAAAGTACAGCTCTTAATTTATTAGGTGGTCTAGACCAAGCAACATCCGGTCGTATCTTTGTTGATGGTGACGATATAACTAAATACAACGAAAACAAAATGCTAGAATACCGTCGCGCTAAAGTAGGCTACATATTCCAATTTTATAATTTAATTCAAACATTAACTGCTAAAGATAATGTGGAATTAGTATTAGAACTATGTAAAAAGAAAAAGAAAAGTAACGCCGAATATCTTCTAGAACAAGTTGGTTTAAAAGATCGTATAAATAATTATCCAAGTCAATTATCCGGCGGTGAACAACAAAGAGTATCTATCGCCCGTGCTCTAGCTAAAGAACCGCGTATCCTTTTTGCTGATGAACCAACTGGAGCACTTGACTATAATACTACTAGACAAGTTCTAGAATTGTTAGTTAAAACTTGTAAAGAAAAAAATATAACTCTAATTATCGTAACACATAATAATTTTATTACTCCAATAGCTGATGTTGTCTATTCATTCCGTAGTGGAGAAATAATAAGCAAGGTTGAAAACAATAATCCAACTCCAGTAGGAGAATTACCATGGTAAACAAAGTTTTAATCAAAGAAACTAAAAATTTTATTCGTAAGAATATCAAAACTTATATAGCTCAAATAATAATTGTTACCTTAGGAGTTGGCTTTTTCGTTGGAATGAAAATATCTAGTCTTGACCTTCAAGATACAATGACTGAATTTGTTGAAAATAATAACTTTTACGATGTTAAAGTAAATTTAGAATATGGTATCGAAGCTAATGATATCTCTCAGTTAAAAACGACGCTTGAAGAAGTAAAATATATTGAAGGTGCATATACACAAGATATTGTTAATAACTTAGATGGTGAAGATTATGTTATAAGACTTCACTCTTATAATAGTAAAAATAAAATAAATACTACCAAACTAATAGATGGTGAAAATCCTAAAAATAATAACGAATGTGTTATTGATAAAAAAATGCATAACGATGGATATGAAATAGGTGATGAAATCACTATTGAATCCGATTTATTAAAAGAAAAAAAGCTTAAAATAGTTGGTGTTATTCAATCACCAGAGTATCTAGCTATCGACCGTGGTAATTCAACTCTTTTATCTGGTAAAATAAATTATTATGTTTTTGTTAATGAAGCTAATGTTAATTCAGATGTCTATTCCGATTTATATATAAAATATGATACTAATAGTGTTGCTTTTACCGAAATGTACGATGATTATATCGAACGTAAAGAAATAGAAGCTACATATGCAGTAAGTGGTTATTTCAAAGATAAATATAACGAAATAATTACAGATCAACAAATAAAAATAACTAGTGCTAAAGCTGAGTATGAAGCTGAAAAAGCTAAAATAGATGCTCAATTTATCGAATCTGAAAACGAAATAAAAAACAAAGAAGAATTACTAAATGATACTAAGAAAAACATCTTAACAGATAAACAAATAGACCAAAAAATTAATAGTATAAGCGATTCTACTAGAAATGAAGAAAAAAACAAATTAAATAATTTAAAGAAACAGATGAATAATGCTAAAACTGCTTATGATAATTACAAAAAAAATTATAATAATCAAATATCTAATACTCAAAAAAGAATAAATAATAATGAACAAAGAATTAAAGAATTAAATACTTCTATTAATAGTAATACAGCTAAATTAAATGCTATGAAAGCTCAATATAATAGCATGAATGATTATACTCAAGGAAGTACTAATAAATGTTATCCTGGTTTTAGTTTATCTTCTGATGGTAAAAGATGTTGTTATCCAGGAGGTTTCTATTGCTATAACGCTTCATTTGGTTACAATGGTTTCTTTGGTGGGGGAACATCACCGACTATAAATGCCGAAAAAGTAGCTTTAAAAGCTGAAATAGATCAACTAGAAAATACTATATCTAATCAAAAAATTGAAAAAGCTTCCTTAGAAACTGAAAATATTTCTTTAAGAAAACAATTAACTATTTCAAGTGAATTATCATCTTATGAAAATAAATATCTAAATGCTAAAAAACAATACGAAGAACAATTAGAAATCTATAATTCAATGGGTAGCTCCAGTAAATTATCATCTTATTATAAAAAACAAAACAATGAACTACGTAAAACAGTATCTCAATATGAACAAGAGATATCAGCAGCTAAAACAGATTTAAATAATAAAAAAAATACTGCTTATCAACAACTAGAATCTACTCGTTTAGAAATTCAAAATGGTGAAGATATGATAAAAACATTATCATATCCTAAAAGTTACGTCTTCGATCGAAAAGATAATGCTGGTTATGGCCAATTTATCTCTGACATTGAAAAAATAAGTAATCTAGCTATAGTTGTACCAGTTGTTTTCTATTTCATAACTTTCTTTATGATAAGTGCCTCTATTAATCGTATGTTATACGAAGAACGAAACCAAATAGGTACTTTAAAAGCTATCGGTATTAGAGACAATGAAATATTAATTAAATATCTAATATATTCTATATCGTCCGTTATAATAGGATCACTTATCGGTATTATAGTAGGTGTTGTTATTCTTCCATTATTTGTTTATTTTATTTATGAAATGCTATATGAATTCCCATTTTATAATTTAAACTTTAACTTTCGTTATTTCTTAATAGCTAGTGGAATAGCTCTAGTAGTAGCTATAGCTTCAACTTTAATATGTTGTAAAGAAACATTCAAAGAAAAACCTGTATCTTTATTAAAAGCTAAGCAAGAAAAAGAAACTGTTTCTTCTATTTTTGAAAAAATTCCTAAATTTTGGAATCATTTATCACTTACAACTAAGATATCATTAAAGAATATCTTTCGTTACAAAGCTCGTATGTTAATGACTATAATAGGTATAGGTGGTTGTTTAGCTTTAATGTTAACCGGTTTATCATTACGTACTTCAATAACTGAAATGATTCCAACTCAATATGGTAAAATATTTAAAGTAGATGCTCAAATATTTTATAAAGATTTAAGTTCTCGTGAATCATTAAATGAAGGAACTGAAAAAATTTTAGCTTTAGATAACGTTAATAAAGGCTTAATAAGTAATTACGAAACTTATACTTCCGATTACAACGGAAAAACTATTAATATTAACTCAGTAACATTCTATGATAATAACTTTAGTGACTTTATCGATTTACGTGATTATAAAACTAATAAAAAATTAAAATTAGATGATAATGGTGTTATTATTAGTGAAAAACTTGCTACTATGAACAATATCAGAGTAGGGGGAGTTATTAAGTTAAAAGATAAACAACAAAAAGAATATAGTTTAATAGTTAAAGGTATAGCTAAAAATTACATTGAACATTATGTTTATATGAATTCTAATTATTATACTAAAGCCTTTGGGCAAGAACCACGTAATAACATGCTTTTATTAAAAACAAAAGGTAATTACGATGAATTAGAACTTGCTCAAAAGATAAATGATACTAATATTGTCTCTCAAGTATTATATGTTTCTATAGCTGAAAAAGCTTATGAAGATGTTATGAATAATCTAGCTTTACTAGTTGGTGTCTTTGTAGTCTTCTCAATCTTACTTATCTTTGCTGTTCTATATAATTTAATTAATATAAATGTTCGTGAACGTTCAAAAGAAATAGCAACATACAAAGTACTAGGATTTAAAAACAGTAAAGTAATAAGTATTATAAAAAGAGAAAATATTATTCTTATGCTATTTGGTATCATATTTGGTTTAATAGCAGGATATATTCTTTCTATTATCGTTATAAAAACTTGTGAAGTTGAAAACTTAAACTTTATTAAAGAAGTAACATTTAATAACTGCATAATCTCTGTAATTGCTACAATTATCTTTACCTTAGCATTTAGTATGTTAATAAATTCATATGTCAAAAAAATCAATTTAACAGAATCTTTAAAGAGCAATGAATAGAATAGACGAAGAAATAATTCTTCGTCTATTTTCATAATTTTTAAAGAAATATTCACTAAAATTACAGATAAATTATGTTATAATATATAATCGAAAAGGTGATATAATGGCATATATTGAATTTAAAAATATTAGTAAAGTTTATCAAATGGGTGAAATATCTATAAAAGCTCTTAATAAAGCTTCATTTTCTATTGAAAAAGGTGAATTAGTCGTTATTTTAGGTCCCTCTGGAGCTGGAAAAACAACTTGTTTAAATATTCTAGGTGGAATGGATGAAGCTACTAGTGGAACTTTAATAATCGATGGCGTTGAAATAACTAAGTTAAAAGGAAAAGATTTAATAAAATATCGTCGCCATGATATTGGTTTTGTTTTCCAATTTTATAATCTAATTCAAAACTTAACAGCATTAGAAAATGTTGAACTAGCAGTTCAATTATGTAAAGATCATTTAAATCCTGAAAAAGTCTTAAAAAAAGTTGGTTTAAAAGATCGTCTTGATAATTTTCCATCTCAACTATCTGGTGGTGAACAACAAAGAGTATCTATTGCTCGTGCCATTGCTAAAAATCCTAAACTATTACTTTGTGATGAACCAACAGGAGCTCTAGATTATAAAACAGGAAAACAAATCTTAAAATTACTTGAAGACACTTGTCATAAAGAAGGAATGACCATTATTATTGTAACTCATAATAGTGCTATTGCTGATATGGCAGATAAAGTTATAAAATTTAAAAACGGTCAAGTAGAAGAAATATATATTAATCATAATCCTCGTCCAATAGAAAGTATTGAGTGGTAATATGAAAAAGAAAAATCGACTTCTAACTAATAGCTTACGTACTATCAAAAAAAACTTTCCCCGTTTCCTTTCTTTAGTTATAATGAGTCTTTTAGGTGTCTTAGTTTTTGTTGGTTTAACTGCTACTTCACCAGATATGATTGCTACTATAGATAAGCATTATGATAAATATAATACTTATGATATTAATGTCATCTCATCTATGGGTTTAACTGATAAAGATATTATTTCATTACAAGAAATAAAAAATATCAATGAAATAGAAGGAGTTTATTCTGAAGATGTTTTAATAAAAAAAGATGATACAGAATATGTTTTAAAAATATCATCTCTTCCTAAAAAGATTAACACCTTAGAATTAACAAGTGGTCACTTGCCTAAAAAAGAAAACGAAATAGTCGTTGAAGAAAACTTCTTAACTAATTTAAATTATAAACTAAATGATAAAATAACTATTTCAAATGAAAACTTTAATAACCAAGAATTAACTATTGTTGGAACAATAGAAAGTTCTTTATATTTTAATAATGTATCAATCAGTCAAAGTCGTGGTTCAACTACTATAGGTACAGGAACAGTTAATTACTATTCATACGTACTACCTTCTAATTTTAATCTTGATTACTATACTAATATTTATTTAACTATTAAAGATGCTAAAGAAAAAATTACCTCTCAAAATGATTATCTTTCTTTAATTGAAGAAGCAACTAATAATATCAATAAAATAAAAGATACTGAAGAAAATCGCCGTTATCAAGATATCTATAATGAAGCTGAAAATGAAATTAATAAAAATGAAGCAGAAGCAAATGAAAAATTAGCTGATGGTAAAAAAGAACTAGATGATGCTAAAAAGAAATTAAATAGTGCTAAAAAAGAATTAGATAATGCCAAAAAAACTTTATCTAAAAGTAAAAAACAACTAGGAGAAGCTAAAAAAGAAATAGAAAATGGTCAAAAAGAATTACAAAATAATTTAGATAAATACAATATTAAGGATATTACAACTTCCTTAAATACCCTTAATACTAATATTAATAACTTAGAAAAACTTTTAAATTCCTTAGATTCTTCATCTACCGAATATCAAACTAATAAAAAGACTTTAGATACTTTAAAAAAACAACAAACAATGCTTACGACACTTAAAGAAACCGAAAAAACATTAAACGATGCTGAAAAAACATATAATAGTAATTATTCTAAATACCAAAAAGCTAATCGAGATTATCAAAGTGGTTTAAAAGAATATAATTCAAATTTAGCTAAATACAACGACTCTTTAGAAGAATATGAAGATAATAAAAAAGAAGTCGAAGAAGAAATTGCCAAAGCTAGATTAGAATTAGAAGATATTAAACAACCTACCTGGTATATATATGATCGTGAAGATGATCAAACATATTCTTCATATATTGATCAAACCAAGAGTATTAGTAATTTATCCGCCTTATTTCCTTTAGTATTCTATGCAGTAGCTATCTTAGTTAGTTTAATATCTATGAATCGAATGGTTGAAGACGATCGTAGTGAAATTGGTACTTTTAAATCATTAGGTTTTACTAATCGAGAAATTCGTAATAAATATATCTTATTTTCTTTAAGTGCTACTATTATAGGTGGTCTTATTGGTATAGCTATTGGTTTAACTTTTATACCATATATTATTTTTAGTATTTATAGCTTACTATTTACCTTACCAAATTTTCAATTTACCCTTAATCTACCAAGTACCTTAGCTGGAATATGTATTGCCATAGTATGTATTTGTGGTTCTAGTATAATAACATCTAATCGTATCTTAAAAGATAAACCAGCAACTTTAATGCGTCCTAAAGCTCCTAAAAATGGTCAAAAAATCTTAATTGAAAAGATAAAACCATTATGGCGTCATTTAAAATTCTCTAATAAGATAACTATTCGTAATTTATTTCGTTATAAAAAACGTGTTTTAGTTACAATAATTGGTATTAGTGGTTGTACTGCTCTAATGCTATGTGGTTTTGGTATAAAAGATTGCATTGTTGATATTACTAATATGCAATATGGTAAAACCTTTACCTATGATGCTACTATCTATACTAATAATCTTAAATTATATGAAGTATCAGATATTATAAATAATGATAAAATAAAATCTTATACTTTAGCTGAAATAATAACAGGTAACGTTGGCGAATCTAATGTTAGTATGTTAATTACTGATAGTGCTAAAGATTTATCTAATATAATAAATTTAAATGATGAAGATAATAAAAAAATAACTTTAAAAGATAATGAAGTTATTATAACTGACAAATTAGCTACTAATCATGATTTAAAAATAGGTGATAAAATTAATATATTAGATAGTGATAAGAAAGAATATTCATTTAAAATATCTGGTATAGTAAAAAATTACTTAGGTCATTATATTTATATGAATAAGCAAACATTCGAAAATATTGATTATATATATCAGCCAAATGTTATTTATTTAAAAACCCAAGAATTAAATAAAAAAGAAAAAGATGAATTAAGTAATGAATTACTAGAACATGATTCTGTAATAAATGTTATTCATACTAATACCTTAGTAGATAGTGCAAATGATATGTTAGAATCTCTTAATAAAGTAATTGTTATTTTAGTTTTATTATCAGCTCTATTATCATTTGTTGTTTTATATAATTTATCTAATATTAATATTTCTGAACGTAATCGTGAAATAGCTACTTTAAAAGTACTAGGTTTTTATGATAAAGAAGTAGATCATTATATTACTAAAGAAACTATTATTTTAACAATTATTGGAATAGCTATTGGTCTTGGTCTAGGAGTTATTTTAACTAATCTAACTATTGGAACTGTTGAAATGGAAAACTATCGTTTTCTAAGAAGAATAAATCCTCTTAGCTTTGTCTATGCTGCTTTAATATCATCTTTCTTTACTATTGTAGTTAATTTTGTAACACATTTTACTTTAAAGAAAATAGATATGATAGAAAGTTTAAAAAGTGTTGAATAAGAAAGGAGAATATCTATGAAGAAAAATGTAAATATGACATATTTAGATGACAAATTTGGTCACATGAATGCTAATATTTTAATGGAAGTAAAAAACGATTTAAATTCAATGTCTTTAAAAGATATTATTAAAGAAGTTGAATCAAATAACTATCCTATTGATAATTATCGTCATTTACCTAAAGAATCCCTTATTAGCGAGATTATCATTTGGCGTGCTGATAATGATACTCCAGTAGAAGCTGATGAACTAGCTGCTATATTAAATGACGATTATGACTTTTTAAATAAAGATATCCAAGAAGATACTACTATTTAGTATCTTTTTCTTGTACTTAAATGTAGGTAGAATAGTGAGGTACCATATGAAAAAAATATAAGAATAATTACTTACTTATTTTATTAGGCGCTTTTATTACTAAAATCCATGCTCTTGATATTTCTAATTTTACTAGTCCTTGGAATGAAAAATATAATATAGAAGAAAAAGAAAATGGAAACTATACGACTAAAATTATTAAAACTAATAATGGTTATATAAGAATCGGAAAAACTAATAATAATGAAGCCTATATCTCTAAAATTGATAATAATGGTCAAAATATATGGCAAAATAAACTAAAGAATATTACAATTCATGATGTAATAATGCTTGATAATTACCTATATTTAGCTTTATCAGATAATTATTCATTAAGTACTATTTTAGTCTTAAAAGAAGAAAATGGTGATGTAATTGATATAAGTGATATATCACCAGTATCATATATGGTAAATTATCAAACAATTATTAAATTATACTATTATCAAGATAAAATCTATTTAATACTTAGTTATTTAAATATTCCTTCAGAAGTAATAGAATATGATATTAATGGTAATAGTTATAATCCTATTAGTATAGGAGATATTCCAATTAAAGAAATAATGAAAGATGATTATAATTTAGTCAATTTCTCTCTTAATAATTACTCACAAAATATAAAAAAATATAATTGGCCAACTTATTATTATTGGAAAAAAGGAATTAAAATAGGTGATTATTATTATATGATTACAGCTAGCCCATATATTGATTCAACATATTATAATAATCAAGGACTACTACTTAAAGTAGATAAAGATGGTAATTATATTTCTCATTTAGTATTAGAAGATATTTATGAAATAACAGATATAGCTACATCTAATAATGAAATATATATATCAGGTAATTCCTTAAAGAATAATAAAAACATTGGATATATTTATAATATTGATGAAAATTTAAATATTAAAAATTCAACTAATATGGAAGAACTATATAATGATCCAAACCCAACGTTTACTAAAGCTACAGCATTATTTACTAGTAATGATTTACTATTATTAGCAGGTATAGGGGAGAACAAAACTTCTGGCGATGGCTATATATGGGGAATTGACTATCCTTATTCAATAAAAACAACCCAATCAGGTAAAGGCCAAGTAATAGTTAAAAAGTCAGCTTATGGTGGTAAAGAAGTAACCTTTGAAATAGTCCCTGAAGAAGGTTATGTATTAGGTGTTGTTAAAGTAACAGATGCAAACGGTAATATTTTAACATTTACTTCAAATACTTTTACAATGCCAAGTAGTGATGTTACAATTGAAGTTATTTTCTTACCAGAAAATCCAGATACAAAAGATATTACTATTATTATTTTTAGTATTTTCATTATTAGTGGAGTAATTTTTATAATATGTAATAAACATTTAAAAAAGGTATAAATATTATACCTTTTTTAAATTTAAATGATATAATGTATTTGGAGGTTATAACATGAAAATATTAGTAACAGGTGGATGTGGTTATATTGGTTCTCATACTTGTTGTGAACTTCTAGATAACCACTACGAAGTCGTAATTGTTGACAATTTATGCAATTCTAAAAGAGAAGTAGTTGATAAGATAAATCAAATAACTGGTAAAACTGTAACATTCTATGAAGGAGATGTTTGTGATAAAGAAATATTAACTAAAATCTTTAATGAACATCAAATAGATGCTGTTATCCATTTTGCTGGTTTAAAAGCTGTCGGAGAATCAGTTGAAAAACCTTTATTGTATTATCGCAATAACTTAGATTCTACTTTATCCTTATTAGAAGTAATGAACGAATTTAATTGTAAAAAATTAGTTTTCTCATCAAGCGCTACAGTATATGGAACACCAGAATCTTTACCTATCAAAGAAGATGCTCCATTAAGTACAACTAATCCATATGGATCAACTAAATTAATGATTGAAGATATCTTAAGAGATTTATATAAAGCTGATAATAATTGGAGTATCGCTTTACTTAGATATTTTAATCCTATTGGTGCTCATAAAAGTGGTTTAATAGGAGAAAATCCTCGTGGTATTCCAAATAATCTAATGCCATATATTATTAAGGTAGCTACTGGTGAACTACCAGAACTTAATATCTTTGGTAACGACTATGAAACTAAAGATGGTACTGGAGTTCGCGACTATATTCATGTCGTTGATTTAGCTCGTGGTCATATTAAAGCTATCGAAAAAGTTCTAAGTACTAAAGAAATCGATTGCTATAATTTAGGTACTGGAAAAGGATATAGTGTTTTAGATTTAGTAAAAACATTCGAAAGAGTTAATAATGTTAAAATTAACTATCGTATAACTGACCGTCGTCCAGGGGATATCGCTGAATGTTATGCAGACCCTTCATATGCTTTTGAAAAACTAGGTTGGAAAGCGGAAAAAGGTATTGAAGAAATGTGTCGTGATAGTTACAATTTTATTCTTCGTGAGCATATCGAAAAGTAGAGTAAACTCTACTTTTTTTAATAAAAGATAGTTTTTTTTAATAAAAAATGTTAATATTATAAATAGAAGATAAGAGGTGATATGATGGCTAAAAATAAAAAAGATTCAAATAAATTACCAACAATCATAAATAATCCTGAAAAGATAACTGATCAGGAAAACTTAGCAAAACAAAAAATAAATATTAAAACAATTCCTTTAAAAATAAAACCAATTAAAGCCCCATTATCACTAAAAAAAGAAAAACAATCTGATTTACGTAGTAAATCAACCTTAAAAATAGTCATCGTTACTTGTCTTTTAATTATTAATATCATCTTACTTATTAACATAATTAATAATAAAAATAATGATAATATAAGTTATTCTAATAAAATACCTGAAATAAAAGCAAATGTTCTAGGAAGTTGGTTAACTACTAATAATAGTTTATTTGTCTTTAATGATGATTATACTTTTTATTGGTATGAATCATATAAAGAACAAACAAATAACTACTATGCTGGAACATATAGTTATAAACAAGGTCCAGAAGCTCTAAAAGAAATGGGCTATACAGAAGAAGAATTTAAAAAAACTTTTGGAGAAAATCTCGATATAAATAATGCTTATTCCCTTAATTTATTGCCTTCCTTAGTATATAAAGGATATCAAGATACAACAACTAGAGATTTAAAAGATAATGAAACATGGTGGTTTATTCTTATTAAAAAAGATGCTAATACTGCTATCGCCTACAATAAAACACTAGATCAAAGATATAATTTAACTCTTAATTAGACAGATTAATCTGTCTTTTTTTAATAAATTTTAATAAACTAAATATATTTATTTAATATTTAAATTATATAATAAAAAAGAAACTTTATCTTATGATAAAATAAATATAGGTGATTATTATGTCTAGAATTTTAATTGTTGATGATGAAAAAGATATCGCAGAATTAATAAGTGATGTTTTACAAGATGAAGGCTTTGAAACAGTTATTAAAAATGATGGTTATAGTGCTATTGAAGAAGTAAAAAATAATCATTATGATTTAATCCTTCTTGATATTATGATGCCTAATCTATCAGGGACAGAAACTTGTAGTAAAATAAGAGATCTAGTAACATGTCCCATTGTCTTTGTAACTGCCAAAAATCAAACAATTGATAAATTAGTCGGCTTTGAAATAGGGGGAGATGATTACATTACTAAACCCTTTGTTATTGAAGAATTAGTAGCTCGTGTTAAAGCTCATATTCGTCGTGATAAAAGACCCAATATATCTGAAACTAATATTATTAAAATTGGTGATATTGAAATAAATAAAGAAAGCTATGAAACTAAAAAAAATGGTAAACAAGTTATTCTATCAACTAAAGAATTTGAACTTCTATCATATCTTATGTCCAATGCAGGTGTTGTTCTATCAAAAGAACAAATATATAATGCCGTTTGGAAAACAGAATATGGAGATATTGGAACAGTTGCTGTAAACATCAAAAGCTTACGTAAAAAATTAGATCCAGAAGAAAAATACATAATAACTATTTGGGGTTTAGGTTATAAATTTGTAAGAGTAATAAATAATGATTAACTATATTAAAAAACACTTTAGTATTCGTACATGCTTTATAATAGGTGTTGCTACATTAATAATCTCTAATTTCATCTTTATCTTCATCTATTATAATATTCTCCTAAATAACCAAATAAATAAAAATTACGAAGTTATTAAAAATGAACTCCAAACAGATTTAAACCATATATCTAAAGAAATAAATGATAATCAAGATTTAAATGATTATCTAAATAATTATGCTAAACAAAAAAATATAAATATTATTATAAGTGATATAAATAATCAAGAAATAAAAAACTATAATAAATCTTTTCCAAAAGATTCTATTACTATTTCTAATATTATCCAATATCAAGATAATATATACTTAATAACTCTTTCTAAAAAATATGAAATTATTAAACCACGTATTATAATTGATTTTCTTATCTTTGAAACTATTATTGTTATTATCTTATCAATAACAGGCATATATAGTGCTAATCGTAAAATATTAGAACCAATAACATATCTATCTAAAGATTTAAATAATTACAAACTAGGTATTATTCCTAAAAAAAGAAAAATCAATAGTAGCATAAATCATATTCAAAATGATTTTGTTGATTTAGTATCTGCCTTAGAAGAAGAAAAACAAAAACAAAATCGTATTATAGCAAGTATCTCCCATGATATAAAAACCCCATTAACAAGTGTCTTAGGATATTCTGAAATACTATTAACTAAAAAAAATATTTCTAATGAAACTAAGTTAAAATATGCTAATACAATTTATACAAAAGCACTAGTTATGAAAGAAATAGTCGAAGAATTCGATGATTACTTAAGTTGTAATATAAAAGACGAAACAAAAAAAGAAAAAATATCTATAAAATATCTAGTTGCTTATCTAAAAGATTATTATACAGATGATTTAAAAGAAAAAGATATTGAATTTAAAATAAAAACCAATTGTCCAAATAGTCGTATTGAAGTTGATCTTCCTAAGTTCAAAAGAGTATTTAGTAATATTATAACTAATAGTATAAGACATTTTGATAAACCTAAAAAAGTCTTAAATATTACCATAAATAGTCAAAAAGATGATAAAATAGTATTTGAGATTGATGATAATGGTTGTGGTTGCCAAGATGATTTAAATAAAATATTTGAACCCTTATATACAACAGATAAAAGTCGTAAAATAAGTGGACTAGGTCTTTCTATCTGTCAAGAGATAATAGAGTCTCACGGAGGAACAATTAAAGCTCAAAATAATAAGTATGGTGGCTTCACAATTATCTTTACCATCAATATATGTGAGGAGGATTAATATGAAAGAACCACTTTTATATCATATAGTACGTCCTATAATTACATTTTTATTTCGTCTTATATATCGTCCAACATATATTGGTCTTGAAAATATTCCCAAAACAGGAAATTATGTCTTGGGTGGAAACCATACCAATAATTTTGATTGTCTTCTTTTAATAAGTTCTACTAAAAGAGTAATTCACTTTTTAGCTAAAGACTCTTTAACTAAAGGTTTTAAAAAGATAATATTTAATAATATAGGAATTATTCCTGTTAATAGAACTATTCATGATAAAGGAGCTTTAAATAATGCTATTAATTGTTTAAAAGAAAACAAAGTAATTGGTATATTTCCTGAAGGAACAATTAATCGTACTAAAGATATTATAATGCCCTTTAAAATAGGATGCGTTAAGATGGCTAAAGATACTAATACCCCAATAATACCTTTTATTATTACTGGTCAATATAAACCATTTCATCATAGTATTACTATTGAATTTCTAAAACCATATATTCCTAAATCTAATTTAACAGATGCTAATCAAGAATTAATGGATATAATAAAAACTAAATTGAAAGAAAAGAGGAGATAACATGGGTATTTTAGATATGAACTTTTTTAGTTTAATTGGTTTAAAAAAGAAACCAAAAGCTATATGGCAAAAATATTATCATAAAAAAGATATGAATATCGATATTCCAAATATTTCTTTATACCAATATCTTAAAGATTCTTCATTACTAGGAGGTTTTAAAAATAATATTGCTATTGAATATTTTGGAACTAAAATAACTTATCAAGAATTTTTTAAGAATATTGATCGTTGTTCAAAAGCTTTTCGTAGTCAAGGTATTAGAAGAGGAGATGTTGTTACTATCCTATCAGCTAATATTCCTGAAGCCTTATATTCTATATATGCTCTAAATAAAATAGGAGCTGTAGCTAATATGATTCACCCTCTATCAGCAGAAAATGAAATAAAAGAAGCCCTAAAACGTTACTCAACAGTTATGTTAGTTGCAATGGATATAACCTATAGTAAAATTAAAAATATATTAGATGAAACTGAAGTATATAAAACCATTATAATATCAGCTAAAGATTCTATGCCTAATTTAATGAAAATAGGTTATCAAATAACACAAGGTTATAAAGTAGAAAAACCTAAAAAAAGTGAAGATTATCTATATTGGCATGATTTTATTAAATTAGGAGATAAATACAATCATGAAAAGATTATCTCTGAAACTAAACGTGATACACCAGCTATAATCCTTCATAGTGGTGGAACATCTGGTAAACCAAAAGGTATAGTCCTATCAAATGGTAATTTTATGGCTGAAACTATTCAAGCACGCACTGCATATCCTGATTTAAATCAAGAAGATTCAATCCTAGCTATAATGCCAATATTTCATGGTTTAGGTCTCTCAGTTAGTATTACAACTGCTTTTGCTATTGGAGCTAAAGTAATTCTTATTCCTACCTTTAAAGCAAAAGAATTTGATAAATTACTAACTAAATACAAACCAACTGTCTTAGTCGGAGTACCAACCTTATTTGAAGCTCTAACAACCAATGAACGTATGAATAGTGTTAGTCTTGCCCAATTAAAATACGTAATTTCTGGGGGAGATACCTTAAATAAAACCCGTGTTAATAAAATAAATAATTTTTTACACGAACATGGAGCTAATACTAATTTAATGCAAGGTTATGGTATGACTGAAGCTGTAGCGGCCGTATCTGTTGATTTAAAATATGCTTCTCATCCTGGAACTATAGGTATTCCATGGCCTGGAACATATATTAAAATAGTAAAACCTAGTACAGATGAAGAAGTTCCTTTCGGAGAAGATGGTGAAATATGTATTTGTGGTCCAACTGTTATGTTAGGATATTATAATAATGAAAAAGAAACTAATGAAGCACTTCATATTCATAAAGATGGTAATGTTTGGTTACATTCTGGTGATATAGGTTCAATGGATAAAGATGGCTTTATTTCTTATAAACAACGTCTAAAACGAATGATTGTAACATCAGGATATAATGTTTATCCTTCTCAAATCGAAGAAGTAATAGAACAACACCCAGCCGTAATGGATTGCTCAGTTATTGGAATACCTCATCCATATAAAGTAGAAGTAGCCAAAGCCTATATTGCTTTAAAAAATGGTTACCGCGATACTCCTAAACTACGTGAAGAATTAGATGAATTATGTAAAAAGAACTTAGCTAAATACTCAATACCTAAATATTATGAATTTAGAAAATCATTACCTAAAACAATGATAGGTAAAGTTGATTTTCGTAAATTACAACAAGAAAATATGGAAAAAAGATTGGAGGAACAATATGGCCAAAAATCATAGTACTTGGGGTTATAAGTTATTTAAACCAATTCTTGGCCCCTTATTTAAATTTTACTATAATCCTCAAATAATCAATGCTGAGGTTATACCTAAAGAAGGACCTATTTTAATAGTTGGCAATCATAAACATATTATGGACCAATGTTCTGTTATTATATCAACTAAAAGAATTGTTCATTATATGGCTAAAAAAGAATACTTCGATAGTAAATTTGCATGGTTCTTCCGTGCTGGAGGATGTATTTCTGTAAATCGTGAAGCTCATGATGGTGTAGCTAAAGGTGAGGCAATTGAAGTCCTAAAAAATGGAGGAGCAATAGGTCTATATCCCGAAGGAACAAGAATTAAAACTAAAGAGAAATTACTTCTTGATTTTAAATATGGTACAGTATCTATGGCCGATAAAACAGACGCTACTATTGTTCCGTATGCCATAACTGGTGATTATAAATTCCGTAGTAAAAACTTAATGATTCGCTTTGGTAAACCATTCAAAGTAGAAAATGGTAATAAAGAAAAAGCTCAACAAAAACTACGTCAAACAATTGAAGAACTAATATACTTAAATTTAAAAGATACTAATCGTACAGTAGAAGAAGAAAAAAATAGTCATATGGAAGAAAAATAATTTTTCTTCCTATTTTAATGCTATAATAAAAATATAATATAATAAATGAAAGGAAATATAAATATGAAAAAAATTTCAATCATTCTTATCATCGCTTTTTTAATTATTATACTTCTAAGTTACATTGCTTATGATAAAGGATATATTTTTAAAAAAGAAGATAACAATATTAAAGATAATACTCCACAAGAAAAAGAAATTACTGATGAAGACTTAATTAAAACACTAAATGAAAAATTAGATTATTTAAGCAACTTAGATACTGATGAAGTAAAATCTCAACCATCTATATTTAATCAAAATACTCAAAATAGCGACTTAACAGATGAACAAAAGATAACAAGTATTTTATATACTTTAGTTCAAGAAGAAAGTAATTTTGAAGAATACTCAAATGAAGAATATAATGAAGTGTTCCCTAAAATAACAGCAAGTGGATTAACAAAAGAAGATTTTCCTAAAATAAGTGCCAATATCGTACTTGAAAAAGTTGAAGAAATCTACGGCGAAAAACCTACTAATACAAAAATTGATACCGTGAGCTGTCCTACATATAATTACAATGAAAAATACAATGCCTTTTACATCGGCTCTCAATGTGGTGGCTTATATAGTAATATAGCTCGAATATATCCTTACAAATATACTCAAAAAGAAGATTCCTTATATATTTATGTTAGTGTTGGTTTAATTGAATTTAATAGTAATCTTAATGAATTTATATTCTATACCAATTATGATAAAAAAACAGAATACCAGAAATCTTCTTCCCTAAATGATCTTCAAATAACTAGCGCAAACTATCAAGAATTTACTAAGTATAAAATAAAATTTATTAAAAAAGATAATAATTATATTTTTGATAGTACTGAAAATATAAAATAAAGAGATTAAGTTCTCTTTTTCTATTGAGAAAGATTTACAAAAAGAATATAATAATATACGTAAAGAAAAGAGTGATATTAAATGGAAAAATGTATACCTATTACATTATTAACTGGTTATTTAGGAAGTGGTAAAACAACCCTTTTAAATCATATTCTAAATAATCAAGAAGGTTATAAAATAGCTGTTATAGTTAACGATATTGGTGAAGTAAACATCGATGCCTCTTTAATTGAAAAAGATGGCATAGTAAGTGGTAAAGATGATTCTTTAGTACCATTACAAAATGGCTGTATTTGTTGTACATTAAAAACAGACCTTCTTGAACAAATTCAAGATATTATAGCTGCTAAAAAATTTGATTATATTATTATCGAAGCAAGTGGCATCTGTGAACCAATCCCTATAGCTCAAACTATATGCGCTCTAGAAGATGCCTATGCTGATTATAATATGCCTAAACAATGTTACTTAGATTCAATAATATCTGTTGTAGATGCTAAACGTTTATCTTTTGAATTCAATCAAGGTGGCGACTTATTAAATGATCATCTTGATGAAGATGATATCGAAAACTTAGTTATCCAACAAATTGAATTCTGTGACACTATTATTTTAAATAAGATTGATGAAGTATCTAAAGAAGAACTAGCTAGTGTTAAAGACGTTATAAAAGCTTTACAGCCTCATGCTGAAATAATAGAAACAAATTATGCTAAAGTCAATCTATCAAAGATACTTGCTACTAAAAAATTCGATTTTGAATCAGCAGCTACCTCATCAGGTTGGTATGCTGAGTTAGATAATGTTGATAATGAAGAAGAACATCATCACGAAGAACATCATCACCATCATGAAGAAGGTGAAGTAGAAGAATACGGCATAACGACATTCGTTTACTATCGTCGTGAACCAATGGACCGTCAAAAATTTTATGAATATATTGGTAAACCATGGCCTAAAAAAATAATTCGTGCCAAAGGAATAACTTATTTCAAAGACGATAAAGATATGTCATATATGTTTGAACAAGCTGGAACTTTAAAAGACCTAACAGAAGCTGGTTTATGGTTAGCTGCTGAATCTCCTAAATTCCAAGAAGAAGTTCTAGAAGCTAATCCTGATATCAAGAAAGACTGGGATCCTTTCTATAAAGATCGTATGGTTAAAATAGTCTTTATTGGTAAAGGTATATCTAAAGAGGAAATAACTAAAGAATTAGATGAAATCTAATTCTTTTTATTTCTATCTATAATAAAACTATTTAATTTACTAATATAATTTGTTAAAATATTATACGTAGAAAGAGTGATATTATGAAAAAGCCATTAATTCTTTGTATTTTAGACGGGTGTGGTCTAAGAGAAGAAACAAAAGGCAACGCCTTTAAAAATGCTAAAAAAGAGACTTTTGATTATCTTTATAATAATTATCCACACACTATTTTAGAAGCTTCTGGTAAACTAGTTGGTCTTCCTGATGGTCAAATGGGTAATTCTGAAGTAGGGCACATGAATATTGGTGCTGGTCGTATAGTTTATCAACCATTAGAACTTATTAATCATTCAATAGAAACCAAAGAATTTTATCAAAATAAACATTTATTAGAAGTTATTAATCATACTAAGAAAAATAATTCTAAATTACATATTATGGGTCTTATAAGTGATGGGGGTATTCATTCTCATATAAATCATCTACTAGCTATCGTTGATATGTGTAAACAACAAGGTTTATCTGAAATTTATTTCCATCTTTTTACTGATGGACGTGATACCGGTATAACTAGTGGTAAAGGTTTTGTAAAAATCTTAGAAGATAAAATTAAAGAAGTAAATATAGGTAATATCGTAACTATATCTGGTCGTTACTATGCTATGGATCGAGATAATAACTATGATCGTCTAAAACTAGCTTACGATGCCATTTGTTATGGCCTAGGTGAAAAAGAATCTGAACCAGCTATAATGTTTGATAAATCCTATGCTAATAATGTAACTGATGAATTCATTAAACCAACTGTTTTCAGTAATAATAAATTAGAAGATAACGATGGTATAATAGTCTTTAATTATCGTCCAGATCGCCTACGCGAAATGTTTACTGCTATTACTAATCCAGCAGAATCTCCTTTAGAAGGAAAAAAAGAATTTAAAAATGTTAAAACTGTTTCTATGATGCATATCTATGACTCTGTAAAAGCTGATCATGCATTTGAACTTCAAACTTTAACTAAAACTTTTGGTGAGTATATCTCTAGCTTCGGTTTATCTCAACTACGTATTGCCGAAACCGAAAAATATGCTCATGTAACTCATTTCTTCGATGGTGACCAGGACTTAGATATACCTAATATGACTAAAATTCTTGTTCCATCTCCTAAAGTAGCAACGTACGATTTAAAACCAGAGATGAGTGCTGAAGAAGTAACAGATAAACTAATTGCTGAATTAGATAAGGACTACCTAGATGTTGTAATTTTAAACTTCGCTAACGGAGATATGGTAGGTCATACTGGTGACTACGAAGCAGCAGTTAAAGCTGTTGAATTTGTTGATCATTGTCTAAATAGAATTTATTCTAAACTTGAAGAAAAACAAGGCATAATGATTATAACTGCTGATCATGGTAACTGTGACGTTATGATAAATGAAGATGGCTCTCCATGTACTACACATACAACAAACAAAGTACCATTTATTGTTACTAAGAAAAATATTGAATTAAAAGAAGAAGGTAAACTAGCTGATATCGCCCCAACTATGTTAACACTTCTTAACTTACCAATTCCAATCGAGATAACAGGTGAATCATTAATAAAATAAAAGACTTAAAAAGTCTTTTTTTTGTTAAATATTACCAACATATTTATACATAATAAACCTAAACTACTAACATAGAGGTGAAAACATGAAAAAGAAATTTATAACAATCATAATTCTCTTTATGTTAAGTATATCAACTATCAAAGCCCAAAAAATATTCGATTATGATTGGTCATTTGATGAAACAAACTATAATTTAGGAGCCGGCTTAAATAGTGTAATTTATGTTAATAATAAATATTATACCTGGCATATCGACGAATATGATTATATCAATATAATTAACGAATACGATGAATCAGGTAATTTAATAAAATCATACGAACCAGATATAGAAGCTCCTATTATTGATTTAATCTTTTACGATAATCAATTTATTGCTCTCGATCGTAATACAACAATTTATAAATTAGATAGTAACTTCCAAATAACAAGCCAAACCGATACCAAAGAAGACTACTACATTGGTTCATCCATGGATGAATTAAAAATTGCCAATAATAAAATATACTACCTTGATAAAAGTAATTTTTATTTATATTACACTAACTATGATTTAGATACAATAAAAAAAATAGATTTAACTGAAATAGAATCATATCAAGATTTAATTAAATTAGCTCCCTTTATAAGTGAAACAGATCAAATGTATTTTAAATATATGACGTATTTATATGAAAATGCAGACGAAGAAGAATATTACGAAATTACAGATATCTCTAAAAAAAATAATTTATTCTATTTAACAGGTTATAGTGTTATTGATAGTAATCCTCGTTCTTTTATCAAAATAATTGATAACGAATTAAATACAATTTGGGAAGAGAACAGTCGTAAAATAAGTATCTCTACTAGTTTATCTTTCTATAAAGATTACTTGGTTACTATGTATATTGCTCCTGATGAAAACTACAATACGATTCGTTATTTAAAAATATATGATCGAAAAAACAATTTGATTTCTGAAGAACAAATACCAATTAGAGTAGAGGAAGAAGCTCCAATTGCTATTATTCCAGATGATACAGGTATCGTTATTAAATCAATATATCGTAGTGTAACCCCTGTAGTTGAATCAATAGTTGGTTTTAGTGAAAATACTATCTTTATTGACAAATTTACAGTTAATATCTATGATATCTATACTAAAACTGATGGTCATGGAACAATTACAGTTAAAGATACAGCTATTGCTGGCGATACAGTCTCATTTAGTACAACTCCAAATGAAAATTATATTTTAAAAAATCTAACTATAACAGATGAACTTGGTAATCAGATAAAAATAGATAATAACACATTCATAATGCCTTCAAGTGATGTTACAATAACAGCTATCTTTGAAATAAAAAATCCTGAAACTATAGATAATATTTATTATATGATACCATTATTTGCAATCTCTTTATCATTCCTAATTATATACCAATATAAAAGATACAAAAAATAATTTGTATCTTTTTATAATCCTAAAATAATACTAGCTACTTTAAAATATACTAATAATGAACCAGCATCAACAATTGTCGTAATTAAAGGATTAGCCATTACTGCAGGATCTAAATGTATTTTATCAGCTAATATAGGTAATATAGCCCCAATTATTTTAGCTAATAAAATAGTTAAGAATAAAGAAAGACAAATAACAAAAGCAATTAACACTTCAACTTTATCAAATAATAACAACTTAACAAAATTACAAATCGCTAAAGTTAAACCACATAAAATAGCTATAATTGATTCTTTTAATAAGACTCTAAATATATCTTTAAATTTAACTTCATCTAAAGATAAAGCACGGATAATAGTAGCACTAGCTTGACCTCCTGCATTACCACCAGTTCCCATTATCATTGGCATAAAAAGAGTTAATACAGCACAGCTAGCTAAAGAACTTTCAAATCCAGAGATAATTCCACTCGTAAAAGTAGCACTTATCATTAAAAATAATAACCAAGGCATACGACTTTTGTAAATATCCCATAAACTACTTTTTAAATATGGTTTTTCCGTTGGTGTAGTAGCTGCCATCTTAGCAATATCTTCAGTTGCTTCTTCTTCCATTATATCAACAACATCATCAATAGTAATAACTCCTACTAAACGATTCTCTGAATCTACTACTGGTAACGTTGAGTAATCATAATCTTGAAAACATTTAGCAACATCTTCTTGATCAGTCAAAGTACTAATACTATGTTCACATTCTTCCATAATATCATCAATTAAACAAGAAGGCTCATTTATTAATAAATCCTTAACTGAAACTCTTCCTAATAATTTTCTTTTATCATCAGTTACAAAACAACTATCATAAGAAACAAAGTCATCTTTTTGTTTTCTAATTCTTTCAATAGATTCTTTAATTGTTAATCCCATCTTTAAATGAATATATTCAACTGCCATTAAAGAACCAGCACTATTATCTGGATATTTTAATAATATATTTATATCATTTCTCGTTTCTTTATCAACATTACTAAGTAAAGAAGTTACTAACATTGCTGGCATTTCTTCAAACAAATCAGCTGCATCATCAGAAAACATATCTTCTATAATATATTTAGCTTCTTTTTTAGTTAAGCTAGCAATTAATTTTCTTTGTACTTCATCATCTAAATTAACAAAAACATCAACAGCTATATCTTTAGATAATAAACGAAATACTTGAATTAATAAATCATCAGGTAATTCCTGAATCAAGGAGGCGATATCATACTCATTCATTTCTTCTAGAATCTTTTTAACTTCTATTAATTTCTTATTTTCTAATAATTCTTCTAACTTTTCCAAACTAATCATAATATCACTCCTTTTCTTTCTTTTTTGCCTCCTTACTTATACCACAAAACCCTATAAAAATAAAGTATAAGTCTTATATAAAAACATCTTATTTGACAACATTAAATTGATAGAGTATTATTTGAAATATGACGGACTAAGAGGTTATCTATGAAAAAATATCTTAAATATATTATTTTTATCTTCTTATTATTAATTATCTTAGTTACATATTTATTTTATTATCATAATACTCATTATATTACTAATGATTTTTCTAAAATAAATTTACAAGATATTAATAATTTAATGATTGTAGCTCATCCTGATGATGAGCTATTATGGGGTGGTTCTCATTTAATAGATGATAACTATTTAGTAGTTTGTATAACTTGTGGAAATAATAAAAAAAGAGCCAATGAATTTATTCGTCTTCTAAACTATACTCATGATAAATATATTATGCTAGGTTATCCAGATAAAACAAATAATGAACGTGATAACTGGCAATCTTCTATAGATAATATAATAATCGATTTACAAGAAATAATTAATTTAAAAGATTGGAATCTTATAGTTACTCATAATCCTAATGGTGAATATGGTCATCTCCATCATAAATTAACTAGTAAATATGTAACAGATATTGTTCCTAATAAAGATAATTTATATTATTTTGGAGAATATCATTCTAAAAAGAATATAGCCAAGTATTATAGTCAAATGATACCTATATCTGATAAAAATTTAAAAATAAAAAAGAAATTACTTGGTTTTTATAAATCACAATCTTTTATTCAAACTACCTTTGATCATATCTATGGTTATGAAGAATGGATAAAAGCAACAAAGTGGGGGAATTTAAATGAATAAACTAACTAAAAAAGACTTTTTATATAATATAATAAATACAATCATCTTTCTAATCTTTATTTATATATTATGTGAGAATACTTATCTATATGGTTCAACATTAGATTGGGTATCCCAACATATTACTATTCCCGATTATTTTCGTACATTATTTTATCAAACTAAAGATTTATTTCCTGATTTTGCTTTTAACCTAGGTAGTGGACAAAATATTTATAATTTATCTTATTATGGCTTTCTAAGTCCAATTATCTTAATATCATATTTATTACCTTTTATTAAAATGTCAACATATATAGTTATTTCAACTATAATAACTTGTCTAATAAGTTCTTATCTTATCTATCTTTTTCTTAAAAAGAAAAATTTCCAAGCAGAAACATGCTTCCTATCTGCATTTATCTTTTTAATGGCTACTTCAATTTCTTTTTCATCTCATCGTCATATCATGTTTATTAATTACATGCCATTTTTAATTATGGGTTTATTTGGTGTTGATAAAAAACTAGATAAAGGACGTAGTTGGTTACTAATTCTATCTACTTTCTTAATGATTATGACTAGTTATTACTTTAGTATAGGAGGTATAATCTGCCTATTTATCTATGCTTTATATCGTTATTTAAATAAAATGAATATTATAACGATAAAAACTCTTATTAAAAATTTTATTGCTATATTTATTCCTATCCTAATAGCAATTCTCATATCTAGTATTTTAACATTACCAACTATTGCTACTATCTTAAATAATCGTCTACCTTCAAATGTAACGATTAATATAAAAGATTTATTAGTACCTGATTTATCTTTTAATAATCTCCTATATAATTATTATGGTCTTGGCTTAACAGCTATTATCATTCCTTCACTTATAAACTTATTTAAAAAGAATAAAGCTAATATTATCTTAGGAATTCTTTTAATCTTCTTAGTCTTATTAAATATCTTTAATTATCTTATAAATGGAACTATGTATATTAATAGTAAATCCTTAATCCCTTTATTACCATTATATATATATTCTATTTCTATTTTTATAGAAGACTTATTTAATAAAAAAATATCTTCTAAATTAATAATCTTTCTAACTATAATAATGAGTATTATAATCTCTTTTAATAATAAATATTATCTTCTTTATATCATTGATATTATTCTAATTATAATAACTATTATCTTATATAATAAATTTAATAAAAAATTATTATTTATTCTTCCTTTAACAATCTTTCTATTTATTACTAATTTATCATTTAGTAAATTAGATACTTTAGTTTTAAAAGAAGATTATCAATCTAAAGAAAGTACTATAAAAGATAATATTAATTTAATAACAGAGTTAGACTCTGATATATATCGTATTAGTAATAATCTTTCTCTTAGTACTACCCCTAATAATATTTATAATAATTTAAATTATTATAATTCAACTATCTATTCAAGTCTTTCTAATAATATTTATAATAATTTTTATTACTGTGAGACTTTTAATAATCTTCCTACTCGTAATAGAGCTTTAACTGTCTCAAATCAAAACGTTTTATTTTTAATGCTTACAGGTAATAAATATATCTTATCTAACCAAGAAATACCTTTAGGATATGAACAAATAAGTTCTCATAATGGTCTTTATATATATCGTAATCAAAATGTTTTCCCTCTAGGATTTGCCACAAGTAGTACTATGAACTATGAAGAATTTTATAAATTAAGTGATCAAGTAAAACAAGAAGCTTTATTAAATGTTATAGTTACAAATAGCCCAAGTCAAAATAACTTTGTTTCTAATACTCAAAAAATAGATATTGACTATCAAGACATTTTTACTTCTGCTTCTTCTTTATTTAAAGAAGAAAAAGATAACTCAATATCACTAACGACTAAAGATAGTCTTAAAGTAACTTATAAAATACCTAAGAAATATCAAAATAAAATAATCTTTATTCGTTTTAAAATGAATCATTCCGAAAAAGAAAGTGACCTGGTTATTAAAATAAACAATGTTAAAAATAAATTAACTGCTTCAAATTGGAAATACTACAATAATAATGAAATATTTACTTATGTATTATCTAGTCAAAATCAAAAAGAATTAAATTTTATATTTCAAGAAGGGACATACAATTTAAGTGATTTTGAAACTTACATCCTTGATTATGCTACTATTGAAAACTTATCTTCTAAATTAGATCGTTTCATTATTAGTAAAGACACTACTAAAGGTGATTTTATAAATGGTGAAATAAATGTCCTAGAAGATGGTTACTTTATGCTTACTATTCCATATGATTCTAATTTTATAATTAAAGTAGATAATCAAATTACAAATTATGAAAAAGTAGATAATGCTTTTATTGGTTTTAAAATAAAAGCCGGTTATCATAAAATATCAATTGAATATAAAGCTCCTTTAAAAGACATCTCTTTAATAATATCTTCTTTTGGTTTATTAATATCATTCTTAGTAATTACCTTGGAATCTCATAAACAAATAAATTAATATGTTAAATAAAAGTAAAATGATTAACATATAATATACGTTATTTGACATTATATGTCATAATATAAATATGGAAGAAAAGGTGATATTTATGAACAAATATAAAATTGTTTTTGTCGATATAGATGATACCCTAAATCCATCTAATGGTAAGATATCAGAATATACAAAAGAAGTAATAAAAAAAGTTAAAGAAAAAGGAATAAAAGTCGTTGTTAACTCAGGTCGTAGTGCTAAATATGCCATTGAAAAAAGCATTGAAGGAAACCTAAGTGAATATGTAATTAGTTCTAATGGTGCAGAAGTTTATAACTATCATAATAGAGAAGCAATATTTACTAAACCAATAAATAAAGAAGATGTTATATCTGTTTTTGATTATTGCAATACTCATAATATGACTCTTATTTTAAACAGTCTAGAAAAACGTTTTATCAATATCAAAGATTATAAATATAATAATGAGCCAGCTATCTATTTTGAAGATATCAATGAAATCCTTAAAGAAAATCCTATCAATCAATTAGTAATTTTAAGTTCCAACTTTGATCGCATGCTTGTCTTACCATCTCTTTTTAAAGAAAAATTTCCTGCTTTAAAAGTAATTCATTCCTCAATTGGTTTAATTGAAGAAAAAAGAGAAAAAAACAAAGAATATTATCACGACTTAGTCTTAGAGAATACTGCTAAAAGTACTGGTATAGTTGAACTTCTTGAATATTTAAATATTGACTCAGAAGAAGCAATAGCAATAGGTAATGGCTATGATGATGTTTGTATATGTGATGTTGTTGGCACATCTGTTGCTGTAGGAAATGCTATAAATCTTTTAAAAGAAAGAGCAACTTATATTACCGATACTGCTGAAAATGATGGTGTAGCTAAAATATTAGAAAAGTTAATTTTAAATAATGAATAGGTGACAAAATGAAAAAGAAGCAAAAAGTAGATATAACTATCTCCTTAATCTTAATTCTAATAGGTTCTTTAATCCTTATCTTACCAATCTTTAACTATGATAACATTTTATTTCTTAGTATTATAATATACACCATCTATACTATAATAGGAGCAATAAAATTCCTTATTCTTAAAGACACTAAAGATATAGAAGGATTATATATAACCATTTCCTCAATTATTCCTCTTATAATAAGTGTCATTACTAAACCAGATACTCCCCGTAAAATAGCTTTAATACTAGGTATATGGATTATGCTAATATCAATAAGCAAGTTAAAAAAAATCGATTACTATCATGATCGTCATGATCGTATGTGGAAAATAAGAACTTTTATTTTAGGCTTATTTATTCTTGTTAGTCTTTTATCTTCAATTAATTTAGCTTTTACTAATGAAGTAGTAATCTTTGGTTATATAACTTTAACTCATGGTATTTTAGAATTATTTGATCCAATTTTAAAAACCTTAATAAATCATGCTTAAAAAGACTATAAAGTCTTTTTTTTAATTATACTATTTGTTAAAATAAACTTGGTGATATCTATGAAAACTGTTAATGACTTTACGGAATATCAAATTATCGATATGTCTTCTGGTATGAAACTTGAAAATTGGCATGGTATTAAATTACTTCGTCCAGACCCTCAAATAATTTGGGATAATAAAAGTTATCCTGATAAGTGGGATTTAATTGATGCCGTTTACCATCGTAATAATAAAGGTGGAGGCCATTGGGAAATAAAAAATAATAAAATGCCATCTACTTGGCAAGTTCATTATCGTAATTTGACTTTTAATCTTAAACTAATGGGCTTTAAACATACAGGCTTATTTCCAGAACAAGCCTATAACTGGAATTTAATTACTGAAATAATAAAAAAAGCTAATCGTCCAGTAAAAGTATTAAATTTATTTGCTTATACTGGTGCTGCAACCTGTGCAGCTGCCGCTGCTGGAGCCTCTTTAGTAGTTCATGTTGATTCTTCACGTGGGATGATTGAATGGGCTAAAGAAAACGTTATTTCCTGTTCCCTTCAGGATAAAACAATTCGTTTTCTTGTTGATGATGTCGTTAAGTTCGTTAAACGTGAAATAAGAAGAGGAAATAAATATGATATTATCTTAATGGATCCTCCATCATTTGGCCGTGGCTCCAATGGGGAAATTTGGGATATTGAAAAAGATTTATACCCTTTAGTTAATCTATGTAGTGAAATTCTTTCTGATGATCCATTATTATTCCTTATTAACTCTTATACAACCGGTTTATCTAAGACTGTCTTAGAAAATGTTTTAAATTTAACAATTAATAATCAACATCCTGGTCTTATCACTAGTGATGAATTAGGAATAAAGGCTGCTAACGATTTAATCTTACCATGTGGTATTTATGCTCGCTGGGAAAAGAAAAATTAACATTTTTTCTTTTCTTTTTTTATGTTAAAATAATAATAGGTGATATTATGATAAAAGATCAAACAATAGATTATGCAATAGCAGAAACTTTAAAAAAACATCCCTCATATGCTGGTAATTTTAGTACGACAATTTATCATAATATAATATCTGGTATTCATTTAGAAAATTTTACTTCTAATAATAATGCTCGTTCATCTATCCGTGGTTTAACTCAAAATGAATTATTAAGATATATTCTAAACCAAGCAGTTAGTACTTATTCTGCTATTATAGAATTATATCCATCAGTTGTTAATCATAGTCGAATTGGTTATCATGATCTCGCATCTTTAAATAAGCATTTTACTGAATGGCAAATCATTCGTGAAGAAGTAGAGAAGATGCAAAATTGTCAAAGTAATTTATTTAATGAATATATTTTAAATCCTAAACGTCTTTTCTCCTTAATTAATGCAGTCTTAAAAATACGTTATAATCCTAAATTTTACCCTCTAACTAATAATGGTGAAATTCTATTTGATAATATCATGTACGGAAATCAATTCCGTAAAAAAATTGATAACTTAAGTAATCGTAATTACACTTTAGATGAACTTTATTATCGAATAAGAAAAGATTATCAAGAAGTATCAAATATTGAAGAAGTTCATGTTAATTATGAAGCCCTAAATAATTGTTTACAACAAGTATTAGATGGTAGTCAAATTAAATATAAACATAACGAATATGCTCTTGATGGTAACCTATTTGCTACCCAAGATATTGGTAAAAAACGTCGCAACCAAGAAGATTCAACCCTTATCATGACACATCCTCAAAATAACAGCTTTAAACTTTTAGCTGTTGCTGATGGTATGGGTGGCGAAGAATATGGTGAAAAAGCTAGTAACTATACCTTAATGGCTCTAAGTAAATGGTTTCAATCTTTACCATTACTATATTATGAAAATCATGATATCCTATATCATCAGTTAAAACAAATTGTTAGACAAATAAGTGCAGAAGTTGCTAATAAATTTGGTAGTAAAAACCATATATCAGGAACAACTTTAGTCTGTGCTATTGTTGGTCGTAATGTAACAACCATTGTTAATGTTGGTGATTCACGTGCATATGCTTATAAAAATGGTGAATTAAATCTTATTACCAAGGACCAATCTTTAGTTTGGAATGAAATGGAATATAGAAATCAAAAAAACAAACGTCCAATAACCTACGATGACATTAATAATCTTCGTTTTGCTCCAGGTAATAACCAAATACTAAGTGCTGTTGGCAGTCAAAATGTTAATCCCCAAATATGGTTAATTGGTAACGATGCTTATGATAAATTATTCCTCTTTAGTGATGGCGTTCATGATTTATTATCAACCGATGACATAAACTTCATTGCTGAAACTACGCCCCCAGACCGTATAACTCATGAAATCGTCAAAAAAGCAATAAACAATAATGCAGTAGGTTATGATGAATATGGTAATCGTATAATCATTGAAGCAGGGAAAGATAACGCTTCTGCTGCTGCATATATAAGGAGATAATTATGGAGAAAATAAAAATATCAAACGATCAAGGTCTAGAAAAAGAATATGATGTTATCTTCGAATTTACATCAAAAAACGACCATCAACATTACATTGTATATACAAATTATGAAAAAGATGAAAATAACAATATAAATTGTTATGCTTCAATTTATAAAGATAACAAACTTAAAGAAGTAACTGAAACTACCGAAATAAATTATATTACATCTATGTTAGAAGCAATAGCTAATAAAGCAAAAACAAAGTATAAATTAGAAGATAACTAAGGAACAACTTGTTCCTTTTTCTTTGGACATTTGTTATAATTAATACATATAGGAGGTTAAATAATGATATACACAAAAGAAGTAGAAAATATGTGTAAAGTAGCCAAAGGTGCCGACCATGGTCCAGCACCTATTCCTGAAGAAGGAAAATGGATTCAAGCTAAAGAAATAAAAGATATTTCTGGACTTACACATGGAATAGGGTGGTGTGCTCCTCAACAAGGTGCATGTAAACTTACTCTAAATATTAAAAATGGTATTATAGAAGAAGCCTTAGTTGAAACCCTAGGTTGTTCAGGTATGACTCATAGTGCTGCTATGGCCGGAGAAATATTAATTGGAAAAACAATCCTAGAAGCTTTAAATACAGACTTAGTATGTGATGCTATTAATACTGCTATGCGTGAACTTTTTTTACAAATTGTTTATGGTCGTAGTCAATCAGCATTTAGTGAAGGAGGACTATCAATTGGTGCTGGCTTAGAAGACTTAGGAAAAGGTCATCGTAGCCAAGTAGGTACAATTTATAGTACTAAAGTAAAAGGTCCTCGTTACCTAGAATTAGCTGAAGGATATATCGTTGAAATCGGCTTAGATGAAAACGATACAATCATTGGTTACAAATATGTTAACTTAGGAAAAATGATGGACAATATCAAAGCAGGTATTGAACCAATGGAGGCTATCGAAAAAGCAAGTGGCACTTATGGAAGATTTGCTGAAGCTGTTAAAAAGATAGACCCTAGAAACGAATAGGAGGTTAATATATGGCATTATTTGAAAACTACGAAAGAAGAATCAATCAAATAAAACCAGTAATGGAAAAATATGGTATAAAAGATTTTGAAGACGCAAGAAATATTTGTAAAGAAAAAGGTTTTGATCCATACGAAATAGTTAAATCTGTTCAACCAATATGTTTTGAAAATGCTTGCTGGGCATATACTTTAGGTGCGGCTATTGCTCTTAAATCAGGTCGTACTAAAGCTAAAGAAGCTGCTAAAGCTATTGGCGAAGGATTACAAGCTTTCTGTATTCCTGGATCAGTAGCTGATGATCGTAAAGTAGGTTTAGGTCATGGTAATTTAGCATCAATGCTTTTATCAGAAGAAACTAAATGTTTTGCTTTCCTAGCTGGACATGAATCATTCGCAGCAGCCGAAGGAGCAATAGGTATCGCTTTAGCTGCTAATAAAGTAAGAAAAGAACCATTAAAAGTAATTTTAAATGGTTTAGGTAAAGACGCAGCCCAAATTATTTCACGTATTAATGGTTTTACTTATGTTCAAACTGAATTTGATTTCTTTAATAGCAAAGTAAATGTTGTAAAAGAAATTCCATACTCTAAAGGCGAAAGAAGCAAAGTAAGATGTTATGGTGCTAATGATGTACGCGAAGGTGTTGCTATTATGCATCTTGAAAGTGTAGATGTTTCAATAACAGGAAATTCTACAAATCCAACTCGTTTTCAACATCCTGTAGCTGGTACTTATAAAAAAGAATGCCTTGAACAAGGTAAAAAATATTTCTCAGTAGCATCAGGTGGAGGAACAGGACGTACTCTTCACCCAGATAATATGGCTGCTGGACCAGCATCATACGGAATGACTGATACAATGGGTAGAATGCATAGCGATGCCCAATTTGCTGGATCATCTTCAGTACCAGCTCATGTTGAAATGATGGGACTAATCGGTATGGGTAACAACCCAATGGTTGGAGCAACTGTTTCAATCGCTGTTGCAATCGAAGAAGCATGTAAATAAAAAAGAAGTGGAAAACCACTTCTTTTAAAATTTCCTATTTAATAAATCTTGATAATCTAATTGTTTTACATCTTCTAATATTTCATAAAACAAATCACGTTCTTGTAAACACTTTCTTATTTCACGATAAAATATTCTAAATCCTCCATATTGTCCTTCAATTAAACGGTTAGGACACTGCTTAACTTCATCATTACTTAATCTTTTAGTCTCTTTATGTGAAATAACATTGCTTATTGGTATATTCCATTTAACCATTAAAGTAGCAGCTAATTTAGCTTGATTATGTAAAGCATCTGGATACCTTATTCCCTCGCATATTAATCTTTCAATACCAATACTATGATAATTAAAATCAGTCCCTGTATGAAAAGCACATTGATTATCGTAAATAAACTGAATAATTTTCTTATCACTAACTAAATAGTGATATCCAATTTTACTACCACGTAACCCATCATCTATAATTTTCTTTGCATAATGTTCTAAATTATATTCCTTTGGTGATCTTCCTAATCCTAAAGATACTTCATGAATAATAATATAATCTGGAATTTGTTCTATACCAAGATTATTAGCACATTCTTTTGGTAATAATCTACTTTCTAATATCGTATTATTAATATTATCTTTATTAATCCAATAAGGATGATTTTTCTTAGTCATCTTAATTCACCTCAATCCAAATTATAACAAAACATGTAAAAAAAGAAAAATTTTAACATAAAAAAAATTATATATCATATATTTTTACAGAAAGAGAGGAAATTAAAAATGGAAATTTTAAAAGTATCCAGTAAATCAAATCCAAGTAAAGTCGCTGGTGCTATTGCCAATATATTTAGAGAAAAGGGTGGCCTAGAAATTCAAACTGTCGGCGCAGGAGCCCTTAACCAAGCCGTTAAAGCTGTCTCAATTGCTCGTGGTTATATTTCCCCAAGTGGTATAAATTTAATTTGTATTCCGGCTTTTACTGATATCGAAATAGATGGTAAAGAAAAAACTGCTATTAAATTAATAATTGAGGCTAAATAAACCTCAATTTTCTTTTTTTATGATATAATTACAATAGGGTGATTCCAATGATAGAAAAATTAACAAAAGACTTAAAAAAATATTTATATCATAATAATCAAGAACTAACTGAAATAGACAAAATAAGTTTTCAAAAAGCTCTATTTACTTTACTACGTGAATGTATAAAACAAAAAGAATATGATATCGAGATTGGTTCTTATCATATTAATTTAAACCCTCTAGATACAATAGTTGAATATGAAAATGATGATACTTCCGTAAGAATTACTAAAAATGATGCTTACTATGAAACAACACGTGAAACAGAGATTCGTTATTTTATTCCTGATATCATTCCTAGTTTTAATGATACATATGGCCCAGAAAGCCCTGTTATTAAAGTATCTGGTCTAGTAGATAATATAGCTGGAGATTGTACTGAAAGTTATTCTTTTGAAATCTTTAATATCGATGAAGATATTTCTACCTACTTAAATATTCCCGAAAATATGGAAATATCATCAGCAGTACCTCCAACCAAGTATAATATTATTTTAAAAAGAAATATAACTAGAAATGATAAAAGACTAGATGTTATTAAAATTTTCAAAGAAAATAAAGTAGTACCTGTAATATATAATCCTAAATTAGATAAATATGTAAAAACTTCTTATGAAAAAGAATATAATCCTGATAATTATTCTTCTTTAATTCCTGATTTAACTGAACGTAAAAATATAGTTAGTTTTATATATAGTCAAATAGTTGAATTTTATGATTTATATTTAAATAATAATTAAAAAAGTGTCAAATACACTTTTTTTAAATGCTAAAAAATAATATAATATTTTAGGAAAGAAGGTTATAAAATGAATTTTATTGAAACGATAAAAGAAAGAGCACGTCAAAATATAAAAACAATTATTTTACCAGAAACAATGGATAAAAGAGTTTTAAAAGCTGCAAGTATTTGCCAAAAAGAGGGAATAGCTAAAATTATCTTAATTGGTGAAGAAGAAAAAATTAATACTTTAGCAAAAGAAGAGAATATTGATTTAGCCAATATCCAAATTATTAACCCTTTTACTTCTGAAAAAACAGATAAATTAATAAATGATTTTTATGAGTTACGTAAAGCTAAAGGTATGACTTTAGAAAAAGCTCGTGAAACCCTTTTAGGTGATTTTATGTATTATGCTTGTATGTTAGTAAAAAATGATGAAGCTGATGGAATAGTTTCCGGGGCATGTCATTCTTCTGCTAATACTTTAAGACCAGCTTTACAAATAATAAAAACAGCCCCTGATTCAGAACTTGTTTCTGCATTCTTCTTAATGGTTGTTCCTAATTGTGAATACGGATATCATGGTACCTTTATTTTTGGCGACTCAGGTTTAGAACAAAATCCAACTCCAAAACGTCTAGCTGCTATTGCCGCTTCATCGTCCTCATCATTTGAATTATTAACAGAAACTAAAGCTATTACCGCCTTGCTTTCTCACTCAACTAAAGGAAGTGCATCTCATCCTGATGTTGATAAAGTAGTTGAAGCAGTTAAAATAGCTAAAGAAAAATATCCACAATATGAAATAGATGGTGAACTTCAATTAGATGCGGCAATTGTTCCTGAAATTGCAGCTTCTAAAGCTCCAGATTCTAAAGTAGCAGGTCATGCTAATGTCTTAATATTCCCTGATTTAGATGCTGGTAATATTGGTTATAAATTAGTTGAACGTCTAGCAAAAGCTGAAGCCTATGGACCTATTACTCAAGGTATTAAAAAACCAGTAAATGACTTATCTCGTGGCTGTAAAACCGAAGATATAGTCGGTGTTGTTGCTATTACTTCTGTTCAAGCTAGCAAATAAAAAATGCCCAAAAGAGCATTTTTTTATTTGATTAAATATAAAGTAATAGCTGTTAAGATAATCGCTATTCCTACTACTAAAGCAATTACTTGAATAGTACTAATACTACCAGCTTCATCTAAATCATTATTTGTATTTCGTCTTATTAATTCCAACTTTTTAACTTTTTCTTCCTTTTTTTCTAAAGACATCTCATTATTACTTAATGCCTTACTTTCTTCCATCTCTTTATTCTTATTAATAGCTTCTTGTTGTAATTGGTTTATCTCTCTTCCTTCATTATTATATTCCAAATCAAAAACATACTTCCTAAATTGTTCTAATATAGTACGAAGAGTAGGTAATAGATAATCTTCATATAATATTAAATCTCCCAAATACGCATAATATAAATCTACATTACGACGATCTTCACTAGATAATTCAATTCCCGAATTTAATAATCTATAAAATACTTCTGGTGCTATTAATATAGCTTTTACTTCTTCTTTATCTTGTTTAACTATAGCTACTTCATCATTATTAGTTACTTTTGAACTATCTGTTCCTTTATTACTTGTATCAGCTAAATCACTTTCTACATTCTGTCCATGACCTTCTAAAACTAAATCACCAAATTGATTTTCACTATAAGTAATAACTTGATGTTCACTATTATCTCTATCATCTCTAACAATTGCGATATCGTCATCTTCATTACCTAAAACACGCACGCGATTATCATCATCATATGGTGCATTAGTAACATTCATTTTATTAGCAAAATCTTCAGTTGTTTTATTACTATCTAGTATTTTTCTTGCATCATCTAAAGCAATAATTGGTAATTTACGATTCATTTCTTGTAAGAAATCTTCAATAGCTACTTGATTCCCACCATTTCTGATTTTTAAATTTTCATAAACTTCTAAGAAATCAACATTTCGATCATTACGATATAAGTGATCATTTCCCATTGAATCAACAATATTAATATATTCATCGTATCCAACGCTATTTTTCCTTCTTACAATACTAACATTATTAAATAAAGGATTCTCTTTCTTAATAGTTTCTAATTTTTCTTCTTCTTTTTCTTTATTTTCATTTAAACTACTATTAATAGTTAAAGCATGTAATCTTATTATTTTAAAAATATCTTCCGAACTTAAAATACTCAATGAAGAAATAAACATTGATTCATTAGATAATAAATCATTTATATTAAAGTGACTTATATCAATTCTTTCTCCGTTATAAACTAAATCATTTCCTTCTAATCTTAAATCCTTAAAATTTTCTGGATATTGTTCATATAAATTACTTAAAGTCATTCTATTAATCTCTAATATATCCATCATATCACCCTATAATAATAGTATCAAATTAATTATATATTTTCAAATAATTATTCATGCGATATAATATGTTCGTGATGTTTATGAAAAAAGAACTTAATGAACAATTTATTATCGATTTATCGCATAAAAAAAATGAACCTCAATGGATGCTAGAATTCCGTTTAAAATCATATGCTAAATTTAAAGAACTAGATAATCCTAAGTTTGGTCCTAAACTAGAATTAGATTTTAATAACCTTACTTATTATAAAGGAACAGAAGAAAAAATAACTAATGATTGGCAAAGAGTAAATTGCAGTATTCGTAATAGCTTTGATAAACTTGGTGTAATTGATGCCGAAAAAAAATATTTAGGTGGTGTTACTAATCAATTTGAAAGTGAAGTTGTCTACCATAATCAAACTATTGATAATGAAGGCATAATATTTACTTCAACTGATGAAGCTTTACAAAAATATCCTGAATTATTTAAGAAATACTTCAATCATTTAGTTAATTACGCAGAAAATAAATATACGGCTTTAAATGGTGCTGTATGGAGTGGTGGTTCATTTATTTATATTCCTAAAGGAGTTAAAGTAGATCGCCCTTTACAAAGCTATTTCCGTATTGAAACAGAATCTCTAGGTCAGTTTGAAAGAACTATTATTATCGTCGATGAAGATGCCGATTTAAGTTACATTGAAGGATGTACTGCTAAAGAATATAGTGTTACATCTCTACATGCTGGTGTAGTAGAAATCTTCATTAAAAAAAATGCCCATTGTCGTTATTCAACTATTCAAAATTGGTCTAACGATGTTTATAACCTTGTTACTAAAAGAGCTATTGTTGAAACAAACGGCTTAATGGAATGGGTCGACGGTAATATTGGTAGTAAAATTACTATGAAATATCCATCTTGTATCTTAGCTGGTGAAGGAGCAACTGGCAATTCTATTTCCATTGCCTATGCTAAATCAGGTCAAGAACTTGATGCTGGTGCTAAAATGATTCACTTAGCCCCTAATACCAAAAGTAATATTGTTAGTAAATCTATAGCTGAAAATGGTGGTATCAGTAATTATCGTGGTCTAACTAAAATAAGTAAAAATGCTCATAATAGTAAAGCCAGTATCAAATGTGATACTATTATCCTTGATGATAAATCTAAAAGTGATACTTTTCCAACTAATATTCTAGGTAATAGCAGCAGTACTTTAGAACATGAAGCTACTATATCTAAAGTATCAGCAGAAAAAATGTTCTATTTAACTAGTAAAGGTCTTAGTGAAGATGCTGCTAAAGAACTTCTTATTATGGGCTTTATTAGTGATTTTAAAAAAGAACTACCTATGGAATATGCTGTTGAATTAAATCGTTTATTAAAAGAAAACTAAATACCTAAAAAAAATCAAAACACCTCTAAACTTCCAGTTTAAAGGTGTTTTATCTTTAAAAATAATAAAACTCTCTTACTAAAATAACTTTCTTATCATCTTAAATTTAAAAAAAATAAAAAGTATTCATTTGCTAATCTTTTTCTTCCTTGATATTATCTCATCCTGAAAGGAGGAATAAGATTGCTAAACCAAGTTGTCTTAGTTGGTCGTCTAACTGACGACTTAGAAGTCATAACTAAAGAAAATGGTAAAAAAGTAACAACAATGAATCTTGCTGTTCAACGTTCATTTAAAAATAGTGAAGGAATATATGAAACTGATTTCATTAGATGTATTTTATGGAATGCCGTTGCTCAAAGTACAAGTGAATATTGTAAAAAAGGCGATATTATAGGTGTCAAAGGTCGTCTTCAAGTTACAAACTATGATGATTCTGAAGGCAAGAAAAAATACATAACTGAAGTAATAGCTGAAAAAGTTACATTTTTATCATCTAAATCATCAGTTGAAGAAAAATAACTTAAAAGAATCATATCTCACACTAAGTTAATTCATCTAAAAAATAGATTGGATTAACTTTTTTTAATACTTTAATTCTTTCTTCTATATGTGAACGCTCTCTATTATATTTCCTTTTATCTTTTTCTTCTTTTAATAATAAAAAATATTCTAACATTCCATTTCTTAACATCTTATCACGTGGAATACTTATCATATTAAGATGAACTCCTATACTAACTAAGACTTTTATTTTTCTATTTAATTCTTCCTCGTTATTAATAATTGCTTCATTACATATATCTTCATATAAATCGCAATACATAATTACTAAAGCCAAATATTGTAATCCTTTCTTAGTATCAAAATCATATCCCATCTTATCTAATTCACCTAAAGGATCAAAATTATCAATAAAATAAGCCCAAGTATTATTAAGTGCTTCTTCCTTATTACAACCATTTCTTATATAAAAGTTAAATAAATTAGCAATTATATCTCTTAATATACTATTAATTGTTACAATCTTATCATTAATTGCTTTATTTTCTAAAATAAGTAATCTTCCTTTATCATTACTATCTAATATTTTAGTTCTAACTTCCTTATATTTCTTACTATCAACCAAAGTAAAAAAGTAATCTCTTATTAACCTCATTCCAAAATCATAATTATCTATAAAAAGATTTACTAACTTATCTAAAGAAGACTGATTAATAAACTGAATTAATTTTTTATTATCATAATTATATACATAACATTTACTAACTAAAAAACTAACTAATCTATCTAAAGATATTTCTTTATCTCCACCTAAAGTACATACTAATATATATAATTCTTCAAATATTGCTTCATTAAATATTTTCTCATTATTTAAAATAATATATTGAATATCATCTATTAAATTATCATCTTCATCATAAAAAGAATTATCAAATTCTTCTATACTAACATTTTCCCATGTAGTTAAATAATTACCATATATATCAATTATATTACGATTTAAGAAATCTATTATATCCATAAAAACCACCCATAAATTAAAAATATTATATAAAAAAATCGATATAAGATAAAGTAAAACATATAATAGTAGGGGTGATTAATATAAAAAAATATTTTCAATATCTTGGTTTATTAGGAATATGTTGTTTAAGTTTTTATTATACTGAAAGAGTTGCCCTCTATGTAAAAAATATGAATCCTCTAATGCAAGAAATAAAAGATGTTAGTAAAATAAAAAATATATCTCCAGTAAATAGTATAATTTATGATAATACTTATATTATACCTGGTCTAGAAGGTCAAGAAATTAACTTAGATAAATCCTTTTATCAAATGAACAAAAATAATACTTACAGTGACTCAGCATTAGTTTTTAACTTTATAAAACCTACTATAAGTTTAGAAACAAATAAAGATAAAATAATAATTAGAGGCAATAAAGATAAAAATAGTGTTTCTTTAATCTTTGAAAAAATAAGTAATTTAACTCGTTATTTACATCAACAAGATTACCTTGTTAATCACTTGATAAATGAAGAGGAATATAATTCCAATTATGAATTAATAAATAATTCCAATTTAAAAAAGACTTATCAAAATATAGAAGAATATCTAAATAAAAATAATCTAAATAAAAACTTATGTCTTGTTAAAAATAATAAAATATCTAATCTTTGTAAAGATAAATACTTATTTAAACCATCCTTAATCATAACTCATTCTAATATAAGTACCAATCTCAATAAAATAAAAAGTGGAGAAATAATATTAGTTAAAGATTCACTTTCTTTATCAGAATTAAATTTATTACTAAATCAAATTAAATATCAAGGATTAAATATCATTCCTTTATCAGAATTAATTAGTGAATCAAGATAAATTGACTTATAATAAAAGATAATGTACTATATATGTCCTAAAGAAAGAAGAAATACATTTATGATAAATTATCGTCAAGGTAAAAAAAGATATAAACCAAATATTTTAGGAAGTTTATATATTGATGAAACAAAACTAAATAATAATGAAAGACCTATAATTTATATAGGTGGTCAAATGGAACACCGTTGTCATATTCTAGAACAAACCGGCTATACTGCCGATCCAGGACATAACATGTTTACTGGTTCATGGTTTTATGACTATCCCTTATTTTCTAATGATAAGGCAAGTTATAATACAACCAATTTTACAGCTAATTTATTAACTGCTCTAGAAGAAGCTAATTTAACAGATGTTGCTTTAATAACTGAAAGCTATGGAGGATTAATTGCTGCTGAAGCAACTAAATCTGATCGTATAACGACTGCTATAGCTATTCATCCTCCAATAATTGGGACACCATTAGCTAATCCACGTTATGTTGCAATGTATAAAAAATTATTAACAAATTATCAAAAACTCCTTCTTCAAGGTTTAAAACTTTTAATTAATCCTGAATATGGTTTTGAAATAGATAATTTTAAAGGCGCTGATTTAACTAAAGTAGATTTAGATAAATTAATTGTAGTTGGTAACTACTTAGACATTCCTAATGAACAAAACGCTTTATTAAAAGAAACCTATCAAATGATTAAAATAATTACTGGATATCATAGTGATGGTGTAGTAGCTTTCGATCCAGAAGAATTTGAACATTTAGGTATTAACTACCATTTAGAATCAAAAAATAATAATCATTTTGCTGCTGGAACTAAAGAAAATATTGAAGAAGCAGCTAAATTAATATTAAAATAATACTTACCAAGTATTATTTTTTTACGCTATTGCTTAAAATAAATAATTCTGATATAATTACAAAGACACAAGCCTTTTATAAAAATATATAATAAATAGAAAAGAGATGTTTTTAATGTGTAAAATAAGAATTTTTAGTCTTGGTGGACTAGATGAGATGGGCAAAAACTGCTATGTTGTCGAAGTTGATAACGATATCTTTGTTTTTGATTGTGGTTTAAAATATGCTAATGAAAACTTATATGGAATAGATTATATCATTCCTGATTTTGACTATTTAATAAAAAATCAAAATCGTATTAAAGGTGTTTTTTTAACTCATGGTCATTATGAAAACATGGGGGCAACGGAAGACTTATTAACAGAAATTCCTAAAATAAAAATATATGCTACTAGATTTACTAAATTTATTTTAACTAACGATGGAATTGAAGAAAAACGTATTCATGAAATAAAACCACATAAAAAGATAAACTTTGGTTCAGTAAGTATTTTCCCAATAAACGTTAACCATTCAACACCTGATGCTGTTATGTATGTTTTATATACTAAAGATGGTGCTATTGTTTATACTGGAGACTTTATTATCGATCCTAAGATGATGGATAAATATTCAATGGATCTAGGTAAGATTGCTTACGTTGGTAAACAAGGTGTTCTTGCCTTATTATGTGAATCAGTTTTCTCTGAACGTATCGGTCACACATCACCAACCCATCGTTTAACTTCCTTCTTTAAAGATGCCATAAAACACCATGAAAACCGTATGCTATTTGCTATTTTACCAACTCATATTTATACTATCCAAGAAATATTCGATGCTGCTGCTAATACGCATCGTAAGATTGTTATTATGGGTAAAAATTTACAAAATATCATTAATTTTGCTAAAAAAGAAGGCTACTTAAAAATTAACGATAATGCTCTAGGAGATTTATCTAATATTGATGACAAAGATTCAATTCTTTTAATCCAAGATAGCAAAGAAAACCCATATGCATCTATTAGTAAAATAATTAATGGTTATGATAAGTTTATCAAATTAAAACCTACTGATACTGTAATTTTTGCTGAACCTAAATATGATAGTAGTGAAAAAACCTTAGTTAAAGTTCAAAACGACTTAGCGACTCATGGTTGTGACATCCTTACAATTCCTAAAGAAAAAAATATCCTTCATCATGCTTCATCAGAAGACTTAATGATTATGATAGATCTTTTAAAACCCAAATACTATATGCCAGTAAAAGGTGAATATCGTTACATGGTTAATAACGCTAATATTGCAACTGAATTAAACATGCCTAGTGAAAATATAATTTTAAAACAAAACGGCGATGTCGCTGAAATAATAAATGGTAACCTTAATCCAGAATGCTTTGACCATATTAAAGTAAACGATATCCTTATTGATGGTAATAGTACAGAAGATGTTGGTGAACTAGTTATCAAAGATCGTGAAATGCTATCAGAAAATGGAATAGTTCTAATTAGTGCTACTATCTCTAAAAAAGATAAAGTTATCTTAGTTGGACCAGAAGTAACAACAAGAGGATTTATTTATGTCAAAGATTCAACAGAAATGATTGAAGAGATAAAAAGAATTTCCCTTAATATCATTGAAAGAAATATTACTGAAAACTTCATTGAATATAATAAAATCAAAAATGAAATTAGAGAAGAACTAGGTAAATATTTATATCATGAAACAGAATGTAAACCAATGATAATAGCTGTTGTTCAAGAAGTTTAATTTTAAACTTCTTTTTTTTATTAATTTAAGCTATAATATAAATAATAGAATGGATGATTAAAATGTTTAAATCAAGAATAAATCAAATAATAATTATTTCCTCTTTATGTTTAGTTGTTATTAGTATGGGCCTATTCTTAACGGCAGGTTCTTATAGTCGTGCTTTAAAACTAGTTAATAATTATGAAACAACTAAAGTAACTAAAGATCTCAATGTTTTATTAAAAGAAAACACATATCTTGAATCTAATGGTAGTATATCAGCCAATCAAAAATCTTTTTCTAATACTACGGCTAAATATAATATATCTTTAAATCCTGGGGAATTTTATGAATTCACCATTGCAGTTGAAAATCAAGGTACAATCGATGCTAAATTAATTTCAATAAAAAGTATTGGCCTAAATGAAGAACAACAAAAACTTTTAAAATATACTATATATTATGGCAACCAATATTATAGTAATAATATTTCTGATTTAAATATTGGGCTAGGTATTAATGCTAATGACTATTTACGTATTCGTCTTGAATATCCTGTAATTACTGGTCAAGAACAACCACTTAATAACTTAGATTTAACTACTACATTAGAATATACTGAATTATAAGTATTCTTAAGAATACTTTTTTTTATGTCGTTAATACTAATAATAGGTGATAATATGAAAGAAGACATCCAATTACTTGTATCTATTTATCAAAATGCCCAAATGGGCATTATTGGTATTGATAACATCATTCCTGATATTGAAGATTCAAAACTAAAAGAAATAATCTTAGAACAACGTAATGATTATCAAGATATATTAAAAAAGATAGAAAAAAATCTTCATAAACTAAGTCATCAACCAGAAGAAATAAGTAGTATAGCTAAAATCATGACCTATATTGATGCCAAAATAAATACAATGTATGATCATAGCTCAACCAACATTGCTAAAATGATGATAAAAGGTAATGATAAAGGAATAACTGAAATATCTAAAAAAATTAAAGATTATCTTGGTCAAGACCAAGAAATAATTTCTTTAGCCAAAGAATTATTTCGTATTGAAAAGAAAAATCTTAATACATTAAAAAAATTTCTAAGTACCAAATAAAAAGAGGATTTAATCCTCTTTTAACATGTCAAAAACTTCTTCTATTGTTTTATCACTTTTTTTCTTAATTGAATAATCAGGTAATAAATGTAAATGGAAATGTTTAACTACTTGTGAATCACCATAATTAATACAATAAGTTAAACCACGTGAATTTAATTTCTTCATTAATTTATTACTCATCTCTTTAGCTATTTTAAAAATATAAGTTAATTCATCATTACTTAAATCCATTATATCAGTTACATGTTTCTTTGGTATTACTAAAGAATGTCCATCTACTTGAGGATTAGCATCCATAATAACTACTACTTGATCATCTTCATATAATTTTCTAGAAGGAATTTCTCCCTTAATAATCTTACAAAATATACAATCATTCATTTTAATCACCTAAAAATATGTTATCAAAAAAAAGCCAAAAGGTAAATCTAATTCGATTGAAATATAACTAATATTATAATATAATTATATAGAATAAAGGAGTATAAGGGTGGTGCACATGAAAAGAAATATAATACTTTTAATTATCTTATTTATTGCTTTTCCTTGCTTTACCAAAGCTGCAACTGAGTTAGGTGCATCTACTCAAAATCCCGTAGTTGGTTCAAGTGTTTATGTTCAATTAGATGCTAACTATGGTGAAAACTATCAAATAAGCAGTATGCACTTAGTTGTAAGCTATGATAATAAATATTTAAAATTAGAAGAAGTTATCTGGTTACAAAATCGTGGAACATATAAAACTAGTTCTGGAACTATCACAATTGATAAAGATGGTGGAAGTTACTGGGATACAGGAGCTATTATTCAGTTTAAATTTAAAGTTTTAAAATCAGGTCTTTCAACTATTTCTGTTGATGCTAAAAGAGATTCTAATAATGCCATTATTGATTCTTACTATAGTAATGGGAATCCTATTGGTCAATCTTTTGGTAAAGTATCAATTAGTGCAACAGAACCTAGTAGTTCTTCCTTAATTGGTTCTTTATATATCGATGGTTTTGATATTCAACCAACATTTAGCCGTACAAATTATTCTTATACTTTAACTGTCCCTCCTAATACTACTTCAGTTGATATTAAAGCTAAAAAAGGTGATGAAAGTCAAACAATTACTGGTACTGGTGAAAAAAAATTACAATATGGAGCTAATCGTGCTCGTGTCATCGTCACTGCCCAAGATGGTTCATCAAGAACCTATGAAATAATGATATATCGTACTGATAATCGAACGGGTGATACTAGCTTGCGAAGTATCAATGTTTCTAATACTAATATAAAATATGAAGAAGGTAAAACAACTTATGAAACTACTGTTAGCCGTAGTATTGATAGTGTTTTAATAACTGCTAGAACAAGTGATGCTAATGCAACCTTATCAGGAACAGGTAAAAAAAATCTTGCTATTGGTAAAAATACATTTACCTTAACCGTTACCTCATCAGGTGGTAAAACAACAACATATACAATAATTGTTAATCGTTCAACTGAAGAATTTCAAACAGCTGTAAAAAGTAGCAAACTTCTAAGTTTAAAAGTTAACAATCTCGTTCTTGATTTAGCTAATGATAGAACAAAATGGTTATATGGAATAACAAACGAATATAATAAACTAGATATTGAAGCCACTACAGAAAGCTCTACAGCTACCATTGATATTCAAGGTAATGAAAATTTAAAAAGTGGCCTTAATAAAATAACAATAATTGTTACAGAAGAAAATGAAGAACAAACAGAATATACATTAATAGTATATAAAAATCCATCTAACGCAACAATTATTAATGATTTAAATAATGCTAATATAAGTGGTGATGTAATTTATTCTACATCCAGTCAAGCTAATCTTACAATATCTAAAGAATTACTATCTACCATAAAAGAAAATAATAATACCTTATATTATAATGTAGTTAATATATATAATGGTTTATTATATCAAATAGCATTAAAAAAGAATCTTCCTGATAATGACTTTAATTTATTATTTACTAAAAAAGCAGATAATCCTTTATCATATGAAACTAATATACCAGCTGGCAATGAAGTTCTATTATATCTAGATGATTTATTCTTAGATAACCAAATAGTTAAGATATACACCTATAATGAAATGGGTCAATATACTTTATTAACTGCTGGTGTAACAGTTCAAAATGGATATATATCATTTACAACTAATGGTCAAACAAACTATATAATAACTACTTCAACACTAATTGAAGTAGAAGGACCATTTGATAAATTAGTAAAAAAATATGGGGTATATATTATAAGTTGTATTATAATAGTAATCCTTGGTTTTATAGGTTTTAATTACTATAATAAAAAGAAAAAAGCTAAGGAAGGAAAAGAACCATTATATTAATGGTTTTTCTTTTGCTTTTTTCTATTTTATGCTATTATTGTTACATACCAATTGTGGGGATGTGGTAATATGACTATTGAAGATGTAATAAAAGAAATTGAAAAATATAATCCAGACGAGGTAGAAAAAGTACGCCATGCCTATGAAATTGCTGCTTTAGCTCATCAACATCAAAAAAGAGAAAGTGGCGAGCCTTATATTATTCATCCATTAAATGTTTGCTACAATTTGACTACTTTTAAAGCTGATGGTGCCTCCTTATGTGCTGGTCTATTACATGATGTTGTTGAAGATACAGACTATACCTTAAAAGACATTGAAAAATTATTTGGCAAAGACGTTGCCTTCTTAGTCGATGGTGTAACTAAAATTAGTAATTTACACTACAATAGTAAAGATGAAGCAACCAATGCTAATATTCGTCGTTTAATTAATAGTTTAAATGATGATGTTCGTATTATAATTATTAAACTATGTGATCGTCTTCATAACATGCGAACTTTAGAATATAAAGCTCCCGAAAAACAAATTCGCAGTGCTGAAGAAACTTTAAACATCTTCGTTCCCTTAGCTTACTTTATTGGTGCTTTCAAACTAAAATGTGAATTAGAAGACATATGTCTTTCTTATCTTGATAACGAAGCTTACAATACTTTAACTGAAAAAGAAGAAGATATTCTAAAAGATTATGATAAGTGTCGTACAATAGCCAGTAAAGAAGTAGAAGAACTCCTAAAAGCTAATAACATTCAATTTACCTATCGTATTAAAATATTAAACGTTTATCATTTATATCGAAAACTAAATAAAGGATATAAACTAAATGATATTCATGATTTAGTGAATTTTAAACTAATTCTTGCTGATGATGAAGACCCATACCGTGTTTTAGGTTTAATTCATAAATTATATACCCCTATGAATAATAAATTTAAAGATTACATTGCTTGTCCAAAAACAAATATGTATCGCTCTCTTCATACTACAGTTTTTGGCCCTGATAATCATCTTCTTCAATTCCAAATTAAGACTAAAACTATGGATGATATTAATACCATCGGTTTAGCTGCTTATTGGAAATACTTTAAAGCCGAAGGCAAAACTAAAATGCAACATGAATTAAAACTTAATTATCAGTTTTTTAATACCTTACGTGACTTAAATGATGTTATTGATAATGATTCTGATTATATTGACCGTGTAAAACAAGAAATATTTTCTAATAATATCTATGTATATACTTTACGTGGTGACATTATCGAATTACCAAACGGTTCAACTGTCATAGACTTTGCTTATAAAATTCATACTGATATTGGTAATCACTTATATAAAGCTTATATCAATGGTAAAGAAGTTAAACTTACTCACAAATTAAATAATAAAGATCGTATAATGCTTATTCAAAGAGAAAAATCAACTCCTCATAAATCATGGTTAGATCACGCAGTAACTTCAAGTGCCCGTCGTAAAATAAAAGATGCTTTAAAAAAATAAAGCATCTTTTATAAAAATTTGACAATAAAAAAAATATTTGTTAGAATACCTCCCTTAAAAAGCAAAGGGGGATTTATTATGTTAACTCAAGAAAAAACACCATACTTTATTTTAAAAGATATCTTTAGTATTTCCTTTTTATCTACTCATAATGAAAGTACTATCTTAAAAATATATCTTAATTTCTTAAAAAAACGTACTAACTTAATAAATGAATTAACTGCTAAAAAAAATGATGAGATAGTTCATTTAAGTCCTAATGATTTAAAACTCTTATTATTAAATACACCATCATCTATTACCGATGAATATCGTCCTTATCTCTCATTAAATGAACTAAATATAATAAATATCTTATTAAAAGTTTCTTCATATCAAACTGATGAATTAACTAATGAAGAATTAACTATATTAAGTAATTTCTTTGGTAAAGGTTCCACCTGGCAAAAAATATATAGTAATCTCCCTAAAGGATTAGAAATACCTTCATCATCTTTAGATTTAATCCTAGAACTATGTAATAAACAATTAACGACTAATCACAATTTATCTTTATATAAAGATTTAGTAAATACTTATATTTTAAGTCCTAATGAAGATAAAGTATTATCATATATTCCTGAATAAGATTCTTCTTATTCTTTTTTTATTAAGCAATATTTATCTCTTTTTTGCATAAATTAAATTAGAGGTGAATAATATGTCTAATTATAAAGAGATTGTTACTAAAACTGTTATTGGTAAAGGCCGTAAAACATTTAAAAAAGAATATTCTCTTACCCCTGAAAATACTCCTAATACAGTTTTAGGTTGTTGGGTTATAAATCATACCTTTAGTGGGACTAACAATCAAAATGAAGTTTTAGTACATGGTTCTTTTGATGTTAATGTTTGGTATTCATATGATCATGATTCTAAAACAGCCGTTACAACTAGAAACTTTACTTATGAAGAAACTATGCGTCTACGTATTAAAGATGTCTCTTCCTTAACTGACGATAACGAAATAATTGTCCGTAGTTTAAAACAACCAACTGTTCAAGATGTCAAAATAAAGAATAATGATGTTTATTTAAATATCGAAAAAGAACTTGGAGTTGAAATAGTAGGGGAAGGCAAAGTAAAAATAGCTATTGAAGAAGATGAACTTCCTTGGGATGATATTTTAGAAGAACCAGATATCGAAGAAGATTACTTAAAAGATAAATAATAAGAAAGATGATTGTCATCTTTTTTTTTTCATATTTACATAAAATAAAGAAAATGCTATTATTATAATAGAGGTGGAGTATGAAAACAAAAGTTATAAAAATGTTATTAATTTTTTCTTTTATTATCTTATTTATTCCTATATTAAATGTTAAAGCAGAAGAACTTACAACATCAGATGTCTTATCTTTTATGCAAGAAAATAATCTTCTAGATGAAGAAGAAAACTTCTCTTTATTTGGTCGTATTTTAAATGGTAATGATGAATATGATATCGATAAATTTACTTATACTATTGAATCAACTGATGATAAAGCAACTATAAAAGTAAGTTTAAATGATAAAGAAAAAGGTTCTATTGAAAAAGAAACTATTATAAATCTAACTCCTAATCAAATTAGTTATACTAATCCAAATGAAATAGATTCCCTAGAATCAAGAATAGATACTATTTTATTTACCCAAATAATTTATTCAATTGGTGGAGCTAGAGGGTATAACAAAGATATCCTTATTAACTGGATGAATCAAATTAATCTAAATCAAGAAGATGCAGGTCTTACAAGTCAAACAGAACAAATAAAATATAGTTACAAAGTAAACGATGGATCATATAACTACTTTGTAAATGTTCCTAAAAGTTATACTATCGATATTAATGAACTAACAGATAATATTCCTGTAACTGATTATATATCAATAAAAGAAATCAAAAAAGATGTTTCTAGTATAACTCTAAGTGTTTATTCAGAAAATCACTTAAACGATGAATGTGATATATATCGTTTAAATGATCAAAATCAATATGAAAAAGTCGGAACAACAAGTTGTAATAATGGAGAATTTACTGATAAAAATTTAAAAGACAATACAACTTATACTTACCAAGCTACTATTAAAGATGAAATTAATTGCTCTGATACAAAAACAATAACAACTGACGAAATTCCTCTAACTGGTACGACTATCTGTTTAAGTATATTAGGAGGATTAATTATCCTTGGTCTAATCTTAGTTATTTTATCTAAAAAATATAATCCATTTAAGAAAGTATAAAGTGATAAGTATGAAAAGAAAATCTTTAATATATATAAATATCTTACTAGTTATATTTATAATAACAGCTCTTTGTTTTTTAAATCCTAAAACCGAATTGATAAAAAACATATTATACAAAGAAAATAATACTATTAAAGACAATTACGATATTACACAAGTAAAACTATTTGCTATTACTTTAGAAGCTGAAGGTGAACATCTACCTGATACTAAGACAACTCCTTTAACTTGTAAAATAAATGTTGACCGTGTAACAAGAATAATTTATATGGACGAAGATGAAGAACTTGGAAGCAAAAGTATTGTTTATAAAAAACCAGTTGGTACCTTAATGGAACCAACTAAAAAAGGCTACATCTTCGAAATGTGGACAAATAAAGATAATGAAGTAATAGATGAAAAAAGTATTATTGATTCTACAATTGATTATCCTATATATGCTAATTGGAACATAGTTGTAAGTAATTTAACTGTTAATCCAAATGGTGGAACATGGCTTGAAAGTCCAGGAGAACAATCATTTAGTATGGATTTTGCTGAAGAAAAAGAAATAGAAGATCCAACTAGAGTAGGTTACACCTTTAGTAACTGGGAGGTTACTGGAGCTGATAGCACTATAGATGAAAAAATCTTTAAAATGGGAACCGAAGACACAACAATTAAAGCTATATGGAATGCCAATAACTATAAACTTACGATTAATCCAAATGGTGGTTCTTATAAAGGAAATACGTCTTCAACAGTTCTTGATATTAAATATGATTCAGTAACAGATATTGAAAATCCTACTCGTAAAGGCTACACCTTTACCGGTTGGACAGTTAGTAATGGTTCATTAAATGGTAACAAATTTACCATGAACTATACAGGAGATGTAACTCTTACAGCTAATTGGCAAGTAAATAACTATAAATATATTGTATACCATAATCAACAGTCCCCAGATGGTAGCGCCTATAATAAAGTTGCTAATGATACAATAACAGGTTCTGAAAATTACGGAACCAAAATAACTCCTAAAGTCAATACTTATACTGGCTTTATTTCACCAAGTAGTAAAACTTTAACAATTGATGTTGATAACGATCCACCTACTAAGAATGTAGTAAATTACAACTATAATCGTCAAAGGTTCAACTTAGTAATTGATCCTAATACCGGAACTTGGAATGGTAATGCTAGTAAACAAACTATCTCTTTATTATATAAACAAACCTATAACGTTGTTAATCCTAAAAAAACTGGTTATAACTTCACTGGATGGAGTAAAACTTCAAATAATAGTACTTTAAAAGATACTATCTTTACTATGGATTTAGCTAATACAACCCTAACTGCTAATTGGAAACCTAAAACCTATACTTTAACTTATTCTGTTAATCAAGGTAATCCAATCAGCCCAACAAGTAAAACAATTACTTTCGACTCTGCATATGGCTCATTACCAACTCCAACTCGTACAGGATATCGCTTTACTGGCTGGTACACAAGTCCATCGGGTGGAACAAAAGTCGATTCATCAACTATCCATCGTACTGATAGTAATGTAACTATCTATGCTCATTGGTCTAATACAGCCCCAACAACTCCAACAGTTTCAACAACCTACGCTAATTCTGGGAAATCATCTAATGGATATTTAAAGAATGGCTCAGAAACAGCAACTCTTGTTATTAAATCAACAGACGCCGAAGATAAAACACCAACAATTACTGTTAAATGTACCTCTGGTCGTATTTGTAAGTCGTTAACTATCAAACAAGTTAGTACCTCAACTGGCCAAGCAACATATCGTCTAACTTCCACAGATATAGGTGCTGGAGTTCTTGAGATAATTGCTACCGATAAAGCTGGTGCAACTTCATCTACTCGTAGCATTTTATATGTTTATTCAGAAGATTCAAGTACTTTAGTTAATGCTAATTATACTAATACAACTTATGATAGTGGTTGGATTGAATTCCTTGAAGGTTGTTATATTTCAAACTTTACCTTTGAAGTTAAATTCGCAAGTGGTCACAGTAATGGTAGCAAAACTGATACCATGGTAGTATATGGTATGACTGAATCAGGACGTGAAGTAGTACTTTACACCTGGACTGGAAATATGAAATCTACCTTACATGCTAGTAACTTATCAATCTTCAATGCTCAAACTGAAAAGATTCGTCAACTTCGTTTCTATACATATTCTCCACATGATGATTGCGCTAGATCAGCTAGAATAACATATTCAGTTAATTATACATTTGATATTAATCTTTTAGATAGCTCATATGTTCCAAGAAGTTAAAGACTGTTAACCAAAAAAGGTTGACAGCCTTTTAATTATCTGTTATATTAATATCGCTAAGCAAAGGAGGGAATAATATGGCAGTTAAATTAAGATTAAAAAGAGGCGGTTCTAAACAAAGACCATTTTATCGTATTGTAGCCGCTGATGCTCGTAGTCCAAGAGATGGAAGATTTATTGATACAATTGGAACATACAATCCAATTCCAGCTGAATATGAAGTAAGTATTGATGAAGAAAAAGCTTTATATTGGCTATCACAAGGTGCTCAACCAACTGATACAGTAAAAAATTTACTAAGCAAAAAAGGTATTATAGCTAAATATACTGATTCTAAAAAAGAAGGTAAATAATTATGAATTTAAAAGAGTTTACTGAGTATTTAGTTAAAAGTATCGTTAAAGAACCTGATATGGTAAGCGTGCAACAATTCGGTGGCGAAGAAGATGCTACAATCTTAGAAATAATTGTTCACGAAAGTGACATGGGCACTGTTATCGGACGTAATGGCAAAAACGCTAAAGCTATTCGTACTTTAGTTCAAGCTCATGCTTATATCTTAGGTATTAAAAACGTTAAGATTAATATCGATTCATTCTAAACAACTGTTATATCAGTTGTTTTTTTAATTACTATAATGTTATAATTTATATAATAGGAAGTGACAAAATGATTGAACATGCAAAAAGAAGTTCTTTTTTAATTATAATAGGTATAATCTTCTTCTTATCTATAATTATAATTGGTATTATTTATCTAAAAAAAGGAGAAACTCAAACTAAACCCCAAGAAATAAAAACCGACTATCTTACTAAAGCAACATCAACTACTAAAGATGAATTAACTACTTTACTAAAAGATTACTATTTTCAAAATAATTTAATTACTGAAGATAACCTAGATTATTGGCATATAACATCAATTACCTATATTGGCTATAACGAAAAAGAAGACACTTATTATTATAAAGTAGAAGGTAATTATAAATGCCTTAACCAAGATGAAACTTGTATCTATGTTGAACAAGAACTAACTACTGAACCTAATTATCTAATTTATCTAGAAGTTTCCATTACTAAAGATAAATACCAAATAAAATCTATTTCTCAAACTTCTAATGAAGAACTCCTAAAAGAAGAAGAAACTCTATCTACCAATAACGAATTTCAAGAAAAAATATCAAATATAATAAAAGAATATTATCAAAAACATAATTTAATTGATAATGAAACTCTTGATTACTGGAATATAAAAGATATTCAATATACTAAGACTATTAATAATGAAAAAGTATACTATATAGTTAGTAATTTCCATTGTCAAAATGATTTAACAACGTGTGTATATAATGCTCAATTAGATGAAGTAAAAAAAGATGGCTCATATGATAATAACATCTATATAAAATTAAATGAAAACCAAGAAATTACTTCTATTTCCAATCTTTTGTTTGAAAATCCATCTCTTAATCTTCCTTCTAAAGAAGAACTTATTAAAATGACTAAAGACTATTTTAATAAAAATGGTTTTGTAACAAATAATAATTTATCATCTTGGGATATAAATGAAGTTATATATACTGGATATTATCCTTCTAACAAAGAAGAAGCTATTATAAATTTAAGAGGAACTTATTTATGTAATGATAATACAAGTGATTGTATATACATAGAACAAGTAGGTGAACCATTAAAAAATAATACTTATCCATTTAATATTTATATGGTTTATAAAGATAATCAATTTATTAGTGCTTCAGGATCAATAAACTCTAATATTATTTCAATTGATCAAATAATAAAATAAAAGAAATGTTATGCACATTTCTTATTTTTATTATTATAAGCTAATACATTAATATCTTTCTTATAACGTATTTTATCAATTTTACTTTTAAGCTCACCTAATAATAGTAATGAACTTTCTATAATAACTCTTTCTTCTTCTTTACAAATACCTAATAAATACTTTCGATATATAGAAGGACTTACTCCCATAATTTTACTAAATACTTCTGAATAATATTCTAAAGAATTATATCCTGAATTCAAAGCTATACTTAATAAATAAGAATCTTCTTCTAATAATTTTAAACTATTAATTATTTTTTGTTGATTAATATAAGTTTTAATAGATATTCCAACATCATTTTTAAATATCTTCATTATATAATACTTATCATATCCTATATAATTACTTAAAATATCTATACTTATCTCTTCATATAAATGACTATCTAAATAATCTAATATCCATATACTTAAACTCTTCATTATAAAAACCCCTTTGAATAAATATATAATAACACAAAATCAAAAAAATAATAAATTTTCCATCATTAATCAATTTTATCTTTCTTGCCTTTACTATTATAAAATAGTATAATTTACTAAGAAGGATTGATGTAAATGGAAAAAATATATCCCGAACATGTTGCTATAATATTAGATGGCAATCGTCGCTGGGCAAAAGAAAAAGGCCTTCCTCAATTAAAAGGCCATCAAAAAGGATTTAAAAACATTCGTACACTTGCACCATATATAATTAATAAAGGTGTTAAAGTTCTAAGTGTTTTTGCTTTTTCAACTGAAAACTTTAAACGTGCTGAAGAAGAAGTAAAATACCTAATGGACTTATTTGTCGATATGTTTAAAAAAGAATGTAATAAAATTCATGAAGAAAACATAAAAATAGTTTTCTCTGGTCGTCGTGATAACTTAAGACCAGATGTTCTAGAAGCTATGGAATACATTACAGAAAAAACCAAAAATAATACTAAAGGTATTTTTAATATTTGTTTAAATTACGGAGGTCAACAAGAAATAACTGATGCTACTAAAAAAATTGCCCAAGATATTCAAGAAGGTCAAATAACTATTGATGATATTAATGAAAAGTTATTATATAAATATATGTATAATGAACTACCACCAATCGACTACTTAATTAGAACAAGTGGTGAAGAACGCATAAGTAATTTCATGTTATATGAATTAAGTTATGCTGAAATGTATTTCCCTAAAATATATTTCCCAGATTTTACAGAAGAAGAATTTGAAAAAGCTATTGATATCTATAATAATCGTGAAAGAAGATTCGGAGGAAATAAAAAATGAAAAAAAGAATCATAACTGCAGCAATTTTAGTTCTAGCTGTTATTCTCTTATTTGTTTTACCTACTAAAATAAGTACTATCTTAATGGCCGTAGCAGCTGGTATTTTAGCCGCTTTATCATATAAAGAAACTTTAACATTAAAAGAAAGTCATAAACCATATCCTAAAATAATGACTATAATAGGCTTTATTTGTATGGAACTTATAACTCTAAATAGTATTAATGCTTCATATATTTATAATGGAGTATCATTTGCTGCTATTGGAATATCTATTTTAATTATTCTTATTCCTAGTATATTTGATACAAAAGATAAATATACTACTAAAGAGGCTTTCTATTTATTAGGAACTACTATTTTTATTGGTTTATTCTTTAATTTATTAATGCTTCTATTCTTTGGTAATAAATGGTTACTATTATACTTAATTTTAATTGCTACTATGACTGATACATTTGCAATGTTAATAGGATGCTTAATCGGTAAACATAAACTAATACCTAAAGTATCTCCTAAGAAGTCTGTTGAAGGTAGTATAGCTGGTTCCATACTAGGTACTGCCATAGCATCTATTTATTATTATAATGTTATTACTAGTAATATTAACATTATTGCTTTAATCATAATGACTTTATTCTTAAGTATCTTAGGTCAATTAGGTGACTTATTCTTTAGTAAAATGAAAAGAGAAAACAATATAAAAGATTTTTCTAATATTATGCCTGGACACGGTGGTATTCTAGATCGTTTTGATAGTATGACCTTTGTAATATATGGTTATATAATTATCATAAATATAATTAACTTAATGAGATAAGCAAGGTGATTAAATGGGAACAATTATTAACATTCTATTATTTATTTTAATTCTTGGTATCTTAGTATTTGTTCATGAATTTGGTCATTTCATAACAGCCAAAAAAAGTGGTGTTCATATTTATGAATTTTCTATTGGCATGGGACCATTAATTAAAACAATTAAAGGAAAAGATGGAATAAATTATTCTATTAGAGCACTACCTATTGGTGGTTATGTTCAAATGGCTGGAGAAATATATGAGGACGATGATTCCGAAAAAATTCCTAAAGATAAATTTATGTGTAATCGTCCTTGGTATCAAAGATTAATAATTCTTGTCGCTGGTGTATTTAATAACTTCCTGTTAGCTATTATATTATTATTTATTATCGCCCTTATTTGGGGAGCTCAATCTTTAAAACCTGTTATATATAATGTAACAGAAGGTAAACCAGTTGCCGAAGCTGGTATAGTAGCCGGTGATGTAATTACTGCTGTAAATGATACAAAAGTAACAACTTGGGATAAAGCCCAATTACTATTACTTCTAAAAAGTGAAGACGATAAATATGATATAACAGTTAAACATAAAGATGGTACAAGCGATACATACGAAATCGTTCCAGAAATAACTAAAGATGAAGAAGGAAACGAATCACGAGTATTTGGTATTGAAATAAAAAATGAAGTATCTAAAGGCTTTGTTCCGGCAATTAAATATGCTTTCCAAAAATTCTTTAGTACTTTAGATCAAATGTGTTTAACATTAGTTAATCTTTTTACAGGAGGATTATCAATTAATAACTTATCAGGTCCTGTTGGCATATACACCGTAGTAGGAGAAACAAGAGAAGCAGGAATATCAAGTATTATATTCTTAACAGCTTACTTAAGTATTAATCTAGGTATTATGAATATTCTTCCTATCCCAGCTTTAGATGGTGGACATGTATTATTCTTATTAATTGAATTAATAACTCGTAAAAAAGTAAATGCTAAAGTAGAAGCAATTACTACTACAATCTTCTTTGCTTTACTTTTATTATTAATGATATATGTAACAATTCATGATGTAATAACTTTAATTTTATAGAGCTAAAAAGCTCTTTTTATTTGCTAAAAAAACAAAACAATGCTAAAATAAGCACTTAGAAAAAACACCTAAAAAAGATTTAATAAACCAGATAAACTACGATATAGTTGATAATAGATTAAGTAAATTAAAAAGATAGAAGGTAATTAAATGACAGAATTAGAAGCTATTTTAAAGCAAACAAAAGACTTTGAAACTGATTGTCGCTTATATAACTACGATACTACATATCAAGAGTTCAAATTTAGTAGAGGAGCAAAAGTTTATAATAATATTTTAAAAAGACTAAAAGAAATTAAACTACCTGATCCTAAAACTTTTCAATATACAACTTTAACTATTGAAGAATTAAAATCTTATATCCAAGAAATACTAGATAAAATATTTTCTTCAAGATATACCAATACTATAAGTGAATATAACGATTTAATTACTTTAGAAGAAATTCCTAATGCTTTTGAAGCAACTTTAGAATCTGATGTTCAAGGAGATACACATATAATAAAAAAATTTTATTTAAGTAATAAACTAGCATCTATTGAAATAGTAGCAGCTGCCCATGAATATATTCATGCTTTATTATCTAAACATATAACAACCAATTTTAACCGAGTTATAAGTAATATTCATTATCGTGAATTACTAAGTATCTTAATTGAATATATTACTATTTATGAATTAAGCGAATTATTAAAACAAGATAAATTAGAAACTAAACATAATATTATAAGAATTCAAAATTGCCAAGATCACGCAAGAACATTAGAAGAAAATCATCAATTACTAATTTATACAAACAAAGTACTTCAAAATCCTGAACTAGTTTCTGGAATTAAACAATGTATAACATATGCTGAACACAATGCTTTTGGGTATATAGTATCAAATATATATGCCCTAAAATTATTTACTTATTATCAAGATGATCCCCAATCATTAATTTCTTTTTTTACTGCTATAATAGATGGAGAACAAAGTATCTCTAACTTACTAAAATATTACAACCTTGATTTAAGAAACAAAGAAACCTTAGAACCATTTAATTTACGTTTAGAAAAAGCCAAAAAATAGCAAAAATATCTTAAAAAAGCAAAAAAAGTATTGTCAAATCGAATCTATTATGATATATTTAATTTGCTTACTTTTTATGGCGATGTAGCTCAGTTGGCTAGAGCATCCGGTTCATACCCGGCAGGTCGTGTGTTCGAATCACACCGTCGCTACCAATTTTGATTATTTTACTAGGTTTTAAGCCTAGTTTTTTATTGGGAATATCTAATAGGTATTCCCATCTTTTTTTAAAAAAAAATAAATGATATAATTATCTAAACAACAAATAGTAATTTGTTGAGGAGGTCAATTATGAATAAGAAAAATGACACAATAACAAAAACAGTTAAAACTGGTATTA
>CALVJQ010000006.1 GCA_944332265.1 uncultured Bacilli bacterium | reverse complement strand
ATTGTTAAAGTATCGAAAGATATGAACAGTTTTGAAACTATCGACCCAACTCAAGAAGATATTGCAACTTATTTTCCTGAATATGAAGAAATAATTTTAAATCCAATTACTAATTTAAAACAATATATAAGTGTTATTGAAAATAAAAAACAATTAATATATACAGGATTTGATGTTGAGGAATGTCCTCCTAGAGGTATTGAATGTATAAATGATATAGATGCTATTATTAGACTAGATGAAGATAATAAAACATTATGGGAAAAAGAATATCCTGACTATTTATTTGTTTACAATCCTCAAGTTGTTAACAAGTACATTGTAGCTGTCGGAGTAAAAAAGGTTGAAGATGATACTCAAAAAGAAATTATAATTTTAGATATGAATGGTAATATTGTTCAAACAATTGTTAATGATGATCCTTTTATTATTACTGGTGGTAATTATAATTTTATGGTTAATAATGTTGATGAATCAAGCGAGTATTGTCCTATAGCACCTCATTCTTCAACTAGAACTGCACCAGCAATAAAATGTTATAAACATTGGCAAAAAGTTTACTATATACCACTTAACATTTCTACTAAAGTAGAAGGAAAAGGAAAAATAGAAGTTGTTGAATCAGCTCGTAATGGTGAACAAGTAACATTCAAAATAACTCCTGAAGAAGGATATGTTCTTGGTGTTGTTAAAGTAACTGATGCCGATGGCAACGTTTTAACATTTACTTCTAATACTTTTACAATGCCAAGTAGTGATGTGACTATTGAAGCAACATTTGTTTTAGAAAATCCAAATACAGCTGATATCAAAATAATTCTGTTATCTATTGTTTTAATTGTTGGTAGTGTTATAGGATTCATCAACTTTAAAAAAGTTAAATGGTTAGATTAAGAGAGTTAAACTCTCTTTTTTTAATAAATTTTAATAATTAATTCTCCCTTTTTTTCTTAAAATGTTGTAAAATATTACATGTTGTAAGGTGATATTATGCGTAAAAAGAAATGTTTAATAATTTATAATCCTAATAGTGGAAAAGGGAATAATAAAAATAATATTCAAATATATTTTGAAATTTTAAAAGATAAAGGTTTTGACGTTGATGTAATTGCTACTAAGTATAATCATCACGCTACTAAAGCCGTAATGGAAGCTAAAAACTATGATATTGTTTTTTCCATAGGTGGCGATGGTACTTTAAACGAAGTAGTACAAGGTAATTTCTTCCGAAAACGTAAACTTACTATTTGTCCATTACCTAGTGGAACATGTAATGACGTAGCTACAATGCTAGGATATGGTCAAGATCCTAAGAAAAATATTGAATTAGCACTTGATGGTGATGTTAAAAGTATGGATATAGGAACGATAAATGATACGCCTTTTGTTTACGTAGTTGGCATGGGCAAATTCATGAATGTCCCATATGAAACAAAAAGTGCAGATAAAAAGAAGAATGGCTATCTAGCATACTTAAAAGAAGCTTTTAATGAAATAGTAGACCGTCTTCAAAGATATCGTGCTGAAGTCATCGTTGATGGGGAAAAACTAGATGGTCAATATTCTTTAATTATGATTTCTAATTCTGATCATATAGCAGGTATTGATTTATTTTATAAAGATGTTTGTTTAGATGATGGTTTAATGGAAGTTCTACTTTGTAAAGCACGTACCAAAAAAGAATTTGTCAAAAGTTTCTTAAAACTTTTTCTTGGTCGTAAAGCCAATAATTTAATTTCTCTAAAAGCTCATGATATAAAAATAAAACTAATTGATAAACCAGCTAAAAAATGGTGCATTGATGGTGAAAAATATGATTACGATGGTGATACTTATTGTATAAAATCCCATGGTCGTATGAAAGTACTTGCTCCTAAAAGAGCATCTAATAAATTATTTAAAGCAAACTAAAATAATTAAAATAGATACCATAAAAGTATCTATTTTAATTTGTTAAATACATTACCTAAACTATCATTTATAACTAAATTAGCTTTTTTATCAAATGACGTAATATCTTTATTAATTATTACTAAATTATTACCTCTATAATAATTTATAAAAGAAGCTGCTGGATAAACAACTAATGAAGTTCCTGCTACTATTAAAAGGTCACAATTTTTAATAGCATCAATTGCTTTTATTATCATATTTTCATCTAAATTTTCTTCATATAATACAACATCAGGTTTTATTATGCCCCCACAAGAACATCTTGGAATACCTTTACTATTAAAAACAGCTTCAGCTTCATAAAACTTATGACAATTAAGGCAATGATTTTTATATATCGTTCCATGAATCGGTAATACCTTTTTAGAACCAGCTTTTTCATGTAATCCATCTATATTCTGGGTAATAATAGCCGATAATTTACCTTCATTTTCTAATTTTACTAAATAATTATGACAAATATTTGGTTTAGCTTCTAAACAATTTAATTTCTCACGATAAAATTGATAAAATAAATCTGGATGTTGATTAAAAAAACTTCTACTCAAATAAACTTCAGGTGGATAATCAAACTTTTGCCTATATAAACCATCTTTACTACGAAAATCTTTAATTCCTGATTCGGTACTAACCCCAGCTCCTCCGAAAAATACTATATTTTTCGCCTTATCAATTAAAGTTTGTAATTTTTCTATTTTATCCATAGTTATCACCAACTATATTATATAACAAAAAAGATAGAAAAAAATAAACATAAATATTATAATAGATATAGGAGTTGAGTTTATGATAAAAAAAATACTATCTTTTTTCCTTGGAATTATAATGTTTGTTACTATTTTATGTGCTACCTTTATTTTTTCTATTCGTTCATTACTGACAGGAACAACGATTACGAATATAATAACTGATGCCATAGATGCTGAACTTAATATTACAAGCGATGATTACTTTAATGATCTTTTAGGAACAACAGATTTTAAAGTTAGTGAATATTTTAATGAAAAGGAAATGCAAGAATCTTTTAATAATATGATAACTGAATATTTAAAATACTATTTAGGAGTAGAAAGTGATTATCAAAAATATACTACTGATTTTCAAAATCTAATTGAAGAAGCTAGCGAAAAATATACTGCTGAAACTGGTAAAGAAATTGATGAAAAATTAATTGATGACTATTTTACAGAAATTGAAGAATCGTTAGTTGAAAGCAAACCAACTGAAAATCCTTCAATGACTAGTGTTTTCCAAATAATTTTTTCTAATTCAATTATGATAACTTTAATTATAATTATAATAATTTGTGGCTTATTAATATTCTTCTTAAGAGGTCGTAAGATTCTAACCCATATTGCTACTGTTTTAATTTTTAATGCCATTATAAGCGGTTTATTTGGTAAAGTAATCTCTTTTGTTAGTGACGAAGACCTTCTAAGTGATAAATTATTAACAACCATTTCCGACAACCTAGTTAATATTGCTTTAGTAAGTTTAATAGTTGCTATTATTCTTATTATTACTAATATTATTATCAAAAAACTTACAAATAAAAATAATCAAAAAGTAAACATAAGTAATAATGAATCTCTTGCAAGTCAAACAGTTTTAATTAATAATGAAAACAATTTATCTCCAAGCGAAACCGAAGTATTAGATGAAAGTCAAGATAATTCTCTAAAACAATAAAAAAAGAAGTTAATTTAAACGTTAACTTCTTTTTATTTCCATTTCCAATCTCTTATTTCAGGCATATCAATACCATACTCATGAATATATTCTTTATGTTCAACTAATTTTTCATTCATTAATTTAGTTAAATAAATGCCTTTACTTCCTAAATTAGGAACCATTCTACAGACTTCAATTACTAAATGATAGCGATCTATTTCATTTTGTACACGCATATCAAATGGAGTCGTAATTGAACCTTCTTCCATATATCCTTTTACTGTAATATTATGATTATAACGTTCATATAGTAATTCATGAATTAAAGAAGGGTATCCATGGAAATTAAATAATATTGGTTTTTTCTTAGTAAATAAAGCATCATATTCTTCATCACTTAAACCATGAGGGTGTTTACTCTTAGTCTGTAATTTAAAGAGATCAACAACATTGATAAATCTAATTTTTAACTTAGGTAGATGTTCATTTAATATAGAAACAGCAGCTAAAGCTTCTAAAGTAGGAGTCTCTCCTGCGCAAGCCATAATTAAGTCAGGATCACTTTCTTGATCATTACTAGCAAAATCCCAAATTCCTAATCCTTGTGTACAATGCTTAACTGCTTGTTCCATTGTTAACCATTGAGGTCTTAGATGTTTAGAAGCTACCAATACATTAATATAATCCTTACTCTTCATACAGTGTTCAAAACAAGAAAGAAGACAATTAGTATCTGGTGGCAAATAAATGCGTGTAATATCAGCTTTCTTAGTCGCTAAATGATCTAAGAAACCAGGATCTTGATGTGTATAACCATTATGGTCTTGTTGCCATACATTACTTGTTAAAATATAGTTCAATGAAGCAATTTTCTCACGCCATGACAATTGTTTACATATTTTTAACCATTTAGCATGTTGTGAAGCCATTGAATCAATTACCCTAACAAAAGCTTCATAACTAGCAAAAAATCCATGTCTTCCTGTTAAAAGATATCCTTCTAACCATCCTTGACACATATTTTCTGATAACATTCCATCCATTATTCTACCATCACGTGCTAAGAATTCATCATTATCCTTTAACTCTGCCATCCAACTTCTGTTTTCTGCTTCAAAACTATGATTTAAACGATTAGACATCGTCTCATCTGGTCCGAAAATTCTAAAATTCTTATTTTGCTTATTTAATTTAAAAACATCTCTAACATAACGCCCTAATTCAATCATATCTTGAGCTTCTATTTCTCCAGGTTTATTAATTTCTAATGCATACTTTCTAAAATCTGGTAAAATTAAATCCTTTAATAAATGACCACCATTAGCAACAGGATTACTTCCCATTCTCTTTATCCCTTTAGGAGCCAATTCTTGAAGTTCTGGTCTTAGTTTTCCCATTGCATCAAACAACTCTTCAGGATGATAACTTTTTAACCAATTTTCTAATAATTCAAGATGATTTTCTTTTGTCATATCAATAGGAACTTGATGTGCTCTAAAAGTACCTTCAATTTCTTTATTATCAACAATTTTTGGCCCAGTCCAACCTTTAGGAGTCCTAAGAACAATCATTGGCCAAAAAGGTCTAGCATCAACTTTTTTACTTCGTGCATTCCTTTGAATTAACTTAATTTTTTCAATACATGAATCTAAAGCAGCTGCCATTTCTTTATGCATCTTTATTGGTTCATCCCCAGCTACTATTATAGGTTCCCATCCACATCCATGAAAGAAACTAACTAACTCATCTTCACTTATTCTTGAAAAAACAGTCGGATTACTTATTTTGTAACCATTTAAATGTAAAATAGGTAAAACAGCTCCATCATTAGCAGGATTTAAAAACTTATTTGAATGCCAAGAAGTAGCTAAACTAGCAGTTTCTGCTTCGCCATCTCCCACAACTACAGCAGCTATTAAATCTGGATTATCAAACACAGCACCAAAAGCATGAGCTAAACTATAACCTAATTCTCCGCCTTCATTAATTGAACCAGGAGTCTCTGGTGCTACATGTGAAGAAATACCACCTGGAAAGGAAAATTGCTTAAACAATTTTTTAAGTCCATTTTCATCTTGTGAAACAGAAGGATAAAAATCAGTATATGTTCCTTCTAGATAAACATGACTAACAATTGCATTTCCTCCATGACCAGGACCAGAAATATAAATCATATTTAAATCATATTTATTAATAATTCTATTTAAATGGGTATAGACAAAAGTTTGTCCTGGAATTGTTCCCCAATGCCCAACAATTTTTTTCTTTACATCTTCTTTTTTTAACTTTCTCTTTAAAAGGGGATTATCTAATAAATACAGTTGACATGCAGATAAATAATTTGCTGCATTCCAATATTTATTCATCTTAGCTAAATATTCATTAGTATCATACTCATTCATAACCATTCTCCTTATTTTATTACTAATTTATTATAACATGTAAAATATTAAATTAAAAGAAACAACCATTAACAAATTGTGATATACTAAAAAAAAGTAGGTTTGATAGTATGAAGAAATATTTAACAAGTTTAATAACTGACAAAATTTTTTATATTTCTGTATTTTGTTTAACTGCAGTAAGTCTAATTACTGTTATTTATATCAATAGTACATCTAAACCTTCTGAATCAACTTTAGAAGCTACTAAGTCTGTAAATAAAGAAAATATAGTAAAAGACTCTTTACAAATAGAGATTAATTCTCAAGTTCCAAAACCTACTGACTACTTTGAAGATCATCCTAAAGAAAACTTAAATATTAATTATTACCAAAACGAAAAAGAAGTAGAAGTAAAAACTGATAAAGTAGCTACTTATGATGTTGTAATCTCTGGTAATATTAACTATCGAAGTAAATTAGAAATAGTTGACACAACCCCACCAGAAGTAGAATTAAAAACTATTACTATATATGAAAATAACAAGTATTTAGCTAATGATTTCGTTTCTTCTTATCAAGATAATAGTGGTGATCTAAGTTACACAGTATACTTTATAAATGCCGAACAAGCTAATTTAACAAAAACTGGAACATATGAAATAACTTTAAAAGTATGTGATGTTAATAATGTTTGTACTGAAAAGAATACAGTCTTAAAAATAAATACTAAAAGTAAGAATGATTCCAAACAAGAAGAACAAAAACCAACTAAAGTAGAAAGTCCAACTAAAACAGAAAAAAAAGTAGTTGATAAAATAACTAAAAACGTAACTATCAAAAGTAAGGATATAAAATATGGTGTTAAAGAAGTTACTACAGCCAAAATAACTTATAATGTTTATAGTGATGGAACGCAAAAAGAAATTGACCGTCAAGATATTCGAACTAAATATGATTTCTCTGGCTTTAATGGAACTATCAATAGTATGAAACCAGAAGCCAATAATTTGTATAATAATCTTTCATCTACTCGTGATACAATCGTAACTGAAACTAATAAATATCGTAGTGAACAAGGTTTAACTGGCTTACGTGTTGACAAAACTTTAAGTATATTAGCCACAGTAAGAGCAATGGAAATGGCATATGGTAATAAATTCTCACACACCCGTCCAAATGGTAAAAGTTGGGATACTTTCTGGAATGAAAGCGGATTCAATTTCTCTGTTCCTGCCGGTGGTACATATGGCGAAAATCTTGCTTATGGATATACTTCTGACTTAGGAGCATGTAATGGTTGGCGTAACTCAGAAGGACATTATGCTAACATGATTAATCCTGCTTATACTAAGATAGGTATTGGCAAATACACCTTGAATGGAAAAACATATTGGGTTCAATTTTTCTCTAGTTAAAGAAGTGTCATACTTCTTTTTTTTATTGACAAATACCAATCTCCCATTTTAAATATAATGTAGGTTTTTCTTATAATTAGGAGTTCTAGGAGGAATACTTATAAAAATAGAAGATTTCTATAATGAACTATCCCAATATAAATATATATCTATTAAAACAAAGGATAAAATAATAAAAAAATATTACTTTCTATATCAATTAAGCAAAAAAAATAAAATAAATAAACAATTTATTAAAGATTTTAAAAATATCGATAAAATAATTACTTATCATAACGAAAATTTTATCAATAAAGAACGCCAAAAATACAATATTTTAAATGATATTAACGGCTATCCTCTAGATGAATATCAAACAAAAGTAGTCCTATCAGAAGAAAAAGCATCCCTTGTTATCGCCGGTGCCGGCTCTGGAAAAAGTCTAACTATTATAGGACGTATAATTTATCTAGTAAAAATAAAAAAAATAAATCCCCAATCAATACTATGTATCTCTTTTACAAATGATGCTACTAATAATTTAAAAAATAATCTTCAAAAAAAATATCAATTAGATATTAATATATATACTTTTCATAAGTTAGCTTTAGAAATCCTTAAACAAAATAACATCTCTTATATAATAGCTCCAGAAGACTTTTTAGATTATACAATTAATCAATTTTTTTCTATATATCTTCCTAAAAATAAATTATATCAAAAAGCCCTAATTAAAATACTAGGTCCCAATCCTAATAAATACCAATTATATAATTTAAAACAAATTATAAAAACTTTTATAAATTTATTTAAATCCAATAATTATCATCTATCATATTTTCTAACAATTCTAAAAAAAATAAAATATACTATTAATATTCATGAATACTATTATCATAAATACTTATTACTATTAATTATTAATATATACTTATTATATGAAAATGAATTAAGTAAAGAAAAAGCCCTTGATTTTAATGACATGATTAATAAAAGCATCTTAATCTTAAAAGAACATAAACTAAAAAATAAATGGCAATATATTATAATTGATGAGTATCAAGATACTTCACTAACTAAATTCAACTTTATTAATGAAATATTAAAACAAACATCGGCCAAGTTTTTAGCCGTCGGGGACGACTTCCAATCTATATATCGTTTTACTGGTTGTGATTTATCAATATTTCTTAATTTTACTAAATACTTCCAAGATAGTAAAATATTTAAAATAATTAATACTTATCGAAATCCTCAAGAATTAATAAATGTTGCTGGCAACTTTATTATGAAAAATAAATATCAACAAAAAAAAGAATTAATTTCTAAAAAACATATCGAAAAACCAATTATTCTATATTATTGTGATGATAAAGTAAAAGCTTTAAAATATCTATTAAAAAATATAACTCCGAATAGTAAAGAAATCATGGTAATTGGTCGTAATAACCACGACATTTATTCTTATATAGATCAAGATTTTAACTTAAATAATGGTATATATTCTTATGATAACATTTCTTTTCGTTATTTAACCGCCCATCGCTCTAAAGGCCTAGAATGTGATAATGTTATCTTAATTAATGTAACTGATAATATTATTGGCTTTCCTTCTAAAAAAAAGGAAGAGAAGATAATAAGATATGTAAATCAATATCATAACCTCTATCCCTATGAAGAAGAAAGACGCTTATTTTATGTAGCTTTAACTAGAACTAAAAATAAAGTATATATTATATGCTCCACTAAAAATGAATCAATCTTTATTAAAGAAATAAAAAAATATTCCCAATATATAGAAATAAATAAAAAAAAATAAGAATTAGCGTGTTCTAATTCTTTCTTCAGTCTCAATAGAGTTATTTAAACTTTTCTCTCCTTCGTTAAAACCAGCTGAAAATATTTTAATTTCCTCATCAAATAAATTAGTCCCTCTAAAAATAGGTTTATAATTTTCCCATTTTAAACCTTCTAAGGCAAATTCATACCCAGTTTTATAAATAATCTCTTTTTGCTCTTGACTGATTTCTTTTTCCATCAAATCACCTAAAGGTATTATAACATTTTACTTTAAGGTATGCTATAATAATTTTTGTTGGAAAAGGTGATTAATATGAAAGAAACTTATAATAACAAAACAGTCATAATAACAGGTGCTAGTCGCGGTATCGGTGCCAAAACAGCACTTAAATTTGCCAGTTGTGGATATAATGTAATTATAAATTATGTTAATAACAACCACTTAGCTCAAAATATCCAAAAAGAAATAGTATCTAAATATAATGTTAAGGTAACGTTAATAAAAGCAGATATTAGTAAAGAAGAAGAAGTAAAAAAAATAATAGATATTATAAAAGAAAATTATTCTTCAATTGATGTATTAATTAATAATGCTGGAATTGCTATTGATACAACACTTGAAGATAAAACAGTTACTAACTTTAAACGTATTCTTGACGTAAATCTAATTGGTCCATTTTTAATGTCCAAATATATTGGAAAACTTATGTTAAATCAAAAATCTGGTCGTATTGTAAACATCTCATCAACTAATGGCATTGACTCATATTACCCATATAGTATGGACTACGATGCTTCAAAAGCTGCTTTAATATCATTAACTCACAATTTTGCTATAGAATATGCTCCATATATTCAAGTTAATTGTATAGCTCCAGGATGGGTAAATACTGAAATGAATAAAGAACTTGATAAAGAATATATAAATGAAGAAAGTAAACACATTCTCCTAAAACGCTTTGCTGAACCAGAAGAAATTGCAGAATCTATTTATTTTGCTGCTACTGCCCCATATTTAAATGATACAATTATAAAAGTTGATGGAGGTCGAATTTAATGTTAGAAGAATTAGGAATATCAAAAGAAACACTAACTTTTTTAGAACAAGAAGAAGAAAAACTAAAAACCATTTTTAAAGAGATAGATAAAACCTGTCGTTATAATTCTCTAAAAGTCCTAGGAGCTTTTCATAAATATAATGTCCAAGAAGGCTTTTTTAATAGTACAACCGGCTATGGCTATAACGATTACGGTCGTGATAATATCGAAAAAATATTTGCAGAAGTTTTAGATGGGGAAGATGCAATAGTAAGAAGTCAATTTATCTCTGGTACCCATGCGCTTACTGTTGCTTTATTTGCATTTTTAAGACCAGGAGATACTATGCTTTCTATTACGGGAACTCCTTATGATACACTTCATGAAGTAATTGGTATTAAACCAAATAATAGTAGTTTAATATCATATGGTATAAAATATAATCAAATAGATTTATTAAACAATGATTTTAATTATCAAGAAATAAGAAAATATTTAACAAACAATAAAGTAAAATTAATCGAAATTCAAAGAAGTAAAGGTTATTCTACTAGAAAAAGTATTACCATTAATCAAGTAGAAAAAGCAATAAAAGAAATCCGTAAGATAAATAAAGAAGTCATAATTATGGTTGACAATTGTTATTGTGAATTTGTTGAAGAAAAAACACCATTAACTGTTGGTGCAGATATAATCGTTGGCTCTCTAATAAAAAACCTTGGTGGTGGAATAGCTCCTAACGGTGCTTATATTGCTGGTAAAACAAAATTAGTAGAATTAGCAGGTGAAAGATTAACTTGTCCAGGAGAAGGTCGTGAAGTAGGACCAACTCTTGGTATAAATAAAAGTTTCCTTGAAGGTCTTTACTTAGCTCCAAGTGTTGTTGCAAGTGCCTTAAAAACAGCTATCTTAACCAGTATTGCGCTATCTGATTTAGGTTATGACGTAGAACCAAAATACAACGATAAAAGAGCAGATATAGTTCAAAATATAATTTTTAATGATAAAGAAAAATTAATAAAATACATTCAAGGTATTCAAGCCGCTTCACCAATAGATTCAAATAGTATACCTGTTCCTTGGGATATGCCAGGGTATGATGATCAAGTAATAATGGCTTCAGGATCCTTTACCCAAGGCTCATCAATTGAATTAAGCGCTGATGCTCCAATTAGGCCACCATACATTGCTTATCAACAGGGAGGTTTAACTTATGAATATGGTCGCTTAGGTCTAGCGCGTGCAATCGAAGAATTAAATAAATTAAAACTAAAATAATTATTTATGATATAATAAAACTAGAATAGAGGTAGCTAAAATGGTAAATGTAATGACTAATGATGAAATCGAAGAATTAGTAGGATTAAAAGACAATGATAAAAATATGCTAAAAGCACGTAATAATGGTCTTTTATTAACCGATAATCAAATAAGTCTACTTGAAAGATATAATATAGATGCTAGTAAATGTGGTTCTATGAGCGAACTTCTATATATGATAGATCAAGTTGATGACCCAGAAGACGATGAACTAACATACTTAGCAGAACAATTATCAGAAATCAAATATTATAAAGATACAAGAAAGTAGAATAAATATGAATAAATCTGAAAAGATAAAAAGGTACCAAAAGCAAAAATTTGAAAACTACAAAAAGATAAATGGCTTACGAATTCGCGATAACGAAGCTTACATTGATTTGAAAATAAAAGATCTTGAAAGCTTAAAAAACGAGTTCTCTCCCAATAAAAAAACTATTTTAAGAGAAGAATTCTACGACTATATAGAAAGACATGCTTCCTATATTCCATTAGATTATCCCTTAGTTTTAGAAATTCATTGTAATAGTTTAAATTCAGAAGAAAAAATTTTACTTCGTCGTCTAATAAAAAGTCATTTTAGTTTAGAGATGGTAAGTAAAGAAATGGAATTAAATGCAATTAAAAGAAAAACTCGTTTCTTTCTTATAAGTGGAATAATAAGTTTTATTGCTTTATACTTTTGCTATAATTATAATTTTATTCCTTATGTTGATGAAATAGTTTCCTTTATTGCATCATTTAATATTTGGGAATATGCCGAACTTTTAATTTTTGAACAAGACGAACTTAACGAAGAATATATATTAAAAAAACACTTATCGAAAATTAGAGTAGTTTATAATAAAACATAGTTAATCAAGAATATTTATGATATAATTAAAACAAAAAGAAAACGGAGGGGAAACTATGGAAGAAGCAAAACAAAAATTCCAAGTTGAAATCGAAACAGGAGAAATAGTTGAAGCTGAATTATTATCAGTTGTTGAAATAGATGGAAAAGAATATGCTGTATATTCTTTGGATAATAAAAATGGAACTGTTGATATTTTAGCATCATATGTTGTAAAAGATGCTGAAGGATATGACCAACTTATAGATATAACAGATCCATATGATAAAGAAAAAATATCTAATTTTATAAAAAGCTTAGTAGCTTAAATATAAAAAGGAAGGGGATATATTATGACTAGAATTGTAACAGGAGCATTTGAAAACGTTAAGAACTTCTTTTCTGACAAAAAAAAATCATCCAGAAAAAATCAATTTGGCTTTAATCCTGATGAAAACAAAAATATCGGTGAAGAAAATATCCGTATTATGGCTAAACAAGCATACCAAACAGGAACTATTGAAAAGCAAAGAGCACAAGTAGAATGGTTATACAAAGAAATGGCTCAAAATCTTCCTGGAACTACTGAAGCTGATAGAGCTGCTAAATGGTTAAGTATATTTGATGACGAAATAAAAAATATGAAAAATATCGAAAATACTAAAAGAATCGTTAATAATATTAAAGAATTAGAGATAATTGTAAATAGAAACCTTTCAAATATTAGTAGTGAATTTAACGATATTAAAAATAACATCTCTAAAATAGATCCAACTAACTCATCATTTATAAGTCAATTTAACAATATAATGAGCTACTTTAATGGAGAAATTGCCCTTCCTTCCGGAGAAAAGTTTAATAATATAAAAGCTGCAATTTCTTATATGAAAAACTCTCAAGCAGGATATAAAAAAATTACAGGTAAAGATGTAAAAATAGATTATATAAGTTCTAAAGATGCTGAAATAATAGTGAAGTTATTTGCTCATCAAAAAACTAAACTTATGAATAATGCTTCTAATAATCAATTTTTAACTAAATTTGATCAATTAATTGACATTCTTAAAGAAATAGTTGAAGACCCAAAAGTTATAGAAACTGCAATGAAAGCTTCCAATTATCCAAAGAATAAGAAAACTAATACAAAAGAGCAATTTGAAAGAGAAGTTCATCAATTAATAGCTGATTTAAAAAGTACGTATATTACTTACATAACTGATTTATCAAGGGCTCTTACTACACATAAAAACATAACTGATTTAGAACAAAAACTAAGCAATATCTCATCTAAATATCCTTCTTTAGATAAAGCCATTTGTCAAGCATTTATAAAAGCCAAAGTTAATGAAATGAATCAAAGTCTTAATAAAACATATGGTGAAAAAATAGTAGAATTTTCTAAAGAATATAATTATAAATTGGCAAAATCTATTGCCGATTTACAAATATTTGATTTTGAATCCCCTCATTTTTATTCTGCATATGATAGTACAGTAAAATTAATATACGAGATGAAACAAAAAGGAGCGAGTATAGGAATTCAAGTTGATTTTGATAAAGATTCTCAATATTTTGCGATTAGATATCCTAACAATGTTATACCAATAAATACAGGAAGGATAGTTTCTAAAGAAATATTAGAAAAAATGAAAAAAGGCAATGCCCATCAATCTAAAAAAGAAATATTGGATATTTGCTATAAAGATTGGAAAAATTATTTCCAAGAGTATATTCTTAAAGTAGAAAAAAGCTTAACAAATTTAAAAGTTTATGAACTACCTGAAAAGCCTCAAATTGCTAGTTATTCAAATATAGATGAAAAAGAATTTGAGTCTGTAAAAAATCAAGCTGAAATCGAAATAATGCCAAAATTTAGAAATAAATATTCTTTAGCTTTTGAAGATTATATTTTTAAAACAATTGAAAAAATTGATGCTATAAGAAAAATTGTAAGTTATATCAATGCTGAAAAAGATAATAAAGCAGAAATTTTAAATGATTATGCTAAATTATTAATATATATTAATTCGTTTTGCAATGAAATCGATAAACAATTTATCGAAAATATAAGTTATAAAGAAGATACAGGAGTTATAGATATTGTTTATAAAAATGGTGTCCTTCCAAATTATAAAGAACAACTAGTACCTACTGAATTAATTAGCAAAATAAAAACGCTAAAAGCAGGTAATCCACAACCAACTCCGACACCAACTCCGACACCAACTCCAACACCAACTCCGACACCAGTACCTGCACCAGAAGAAGAACAAGATATTAACTTATATCTTGGTACATTAACTGAAATAAATAAAAAAATAATGTTATTAAATAATTTAAATAGTCAATCATATATTTATGATATTTCTAATATAGATGGTTGCGTAAAAGCTGAAAGAGAAGCTCAAGCTTTAGATAACGAAATTATGAGTTTAAGAGTTGAACTTTCTAACCAACGTTTAGATTTCTTAAATAAACATCATAAATATATTACTAGCATTGATAAAGTAAAATCAGCTAAACTAAATAAAATTCTTTTCCCTGGCAAAGTATTTGCGGAATTTGTAAAACAAATAGATGAAATAATTTTAGATGCTGAATCTGAAATAATTGATTTAGCAAGCCAAAGAGAAAATGCAACACCAGAAATGCTAAACCAAATAAATGCTGAAATAAAAAAATTACTAAGTTTTATTGAAGTAAAAAACTCCTTGGTAAATCGTCGTTTAGTAGAAGAGTGCCGTGATAATAAAATAGATATAGTTGCTGAGTTACAAAACAGAAGAGCTAACAAAAAAGAATGGCGTGAAAAACTTAATAAAATAAAAAATAATCAAAGAGTAGAAAAAGAACCAGCTAAAAATCCATCGCAACCACAACCACAATCAGTACCAAAAGAAGAAGGTCCTTCTGTTACCTTTAATATTCCAAATGCTACTGTTAAACCAAATCAAAGCTTAGTATTTAATCCACGTCATAAAACTCAACTTGTCAATAAAGAAAAAGCCTTTATTGGTACAGCTAATGAAGTTACTATTTCTTTAATACGAAATGGTATAAAAATCAAATATAGTCAACAGCTTAAAGAAAAGTTAAGTCAACTAAATGCTAAATTAAGTTTAGTTAATAAAAATAATTATCGTAGTCGTACATCTGCCAATATTGACGATACTCAAGAAGAACAAGTTATCGCCTTTAAAGATAATCGCGACTTAGTTAGCAATGACGAATATAAAAATTACAAAGTAGAAATTCGCATTCCTAATGGTGAAAATAAAAAAGGTTCAGATGTCCTATTCGAGTACGATTTTGAAAATCAGCAACAAGCTAAAAGCCGTTAAAGAGCATCTCAAAGATGCTTTTTATATTGAAAAAATCCCTAAAAAAGTGTATATTAATAATAGAGAATACTAAGAAGGGAGTTGTATTTTATGAATAATTCTAAAAAAGACAAAAAGCAATTAGAAAATACTGCTCCTGAAGAAACAAAATCTACAATAATGCCAACAATGATTGATGAAAGTGAAGAATATATTGAAAAAAAACGTGACCTTTCAGCTATCATTCCTCATTTTGAAGAAGGAACAACAACAGCTGAAAACTCTATTGAATTAATTAGTAAAGATAACACTCTAAAAAGTGATGGTTCAATATCTATTGCTACTTTAACTAATGAGGGCGAAGTAAATTTATCCCCTAATGCCAGATATCCTGAACAAATAGATGTTGAAGAAAGAAAAAAAGAGCAGCAAAGAAGAAAGAATCGTAAAACCGAAAAGCTAAAAAAGAAAAAAAGTTCTGCATCTGCTCAAAGATTTCAAAATAGAATGGCTATTGTTTCATTAATAACTATTATCTTTATATGTGGCTTTGCTTACTGGGTTACTCATCGTAAAACAGAAATGGACTTTCAACCTCTAGTTGTTACCGTAGAGTTGGGTAAATCGTTACCATATAAAACTAGCAGTTATGTAAAACCTGGAGTAGGTAACAATGTTGACGATTTATTATATGCTGTTGATTTATCTAATGTTATAGTTGAAGAACCAGGAGAATATCCATTTACAGTAACTTATAAAGGTACAAAAAAACAAGGTAAAATAATTGTTCAAGATACAACTAGTCCAATACTGGAAATTAGAAATGTTACAATAGTAGAAGGACAAACCTATGACGCTAGTACATTTGTTGAAGACTGTCGTGACTTAAGTGGTTGTAATTATTCGTTCCAAGACTCAGATACAGAACAAAAATATACTACAGCTGGGTCATATGTTGTATACGTTGTAGCAACAGATGCATTTCAAAATACTACTACTAAAAAAGCAAGTCTTATAATTGAATCTCAAGGAAATGTCCATGTATATACTAAACACACTGGATTCGATTGGGATTTAGGATATGAAAAAGAAGAAACATATGATCTTCACTTTGCTCAGTATCGCGACTATGCTCTATTAGTTAATGGAACATATGAAGTAAAAATGATATATCAAGATGCTGAAAGATATAATAAGGAAAAAGAAAAACTAACAGGTGAAGCAAATTATTCATTTAATGATGCAGAAATGACAATAACTCAAATTACGTCAACAACTATAGTTGGAAGTAATTATAGTAAATATGAAGATATTGATCCATATTTAAAAAGAGAAGGATTTACTGAAATAGGGTAAATCCTTTTTTTTTATATAATTATCGACTCATATTTATAATTCATGAATAAAATAAAGTGAGGAGGTAATTATGAGTAAAAACTGTTTAATTGAAAATGCAATAAAAAAAATAAATGATTATAGTAAAAGTCATCCAAATAGTGGTTGTTGTTGCGGCTTCCGTGATAATCCTTCTGGAACAATTCCTGGTCCAACAGGTCCGACAGGTCCAGCAGGCCAAACCGGTCCAACTGGTCCTCAAGGTATTCAAGGAGTACAAGGAATTCAAGGTCCAATTGGACCAACAGGTCCCCAAGGAATTCAAGGACTTCAAGGTGTATCAGGTGCAACCGGTCCAACAGGTCCAGCAGGAACTGCTATGACTTTAACAATCGGAACAGTTCAAACTGGAGCTCCTGGGTCAACAGCTCTTGCGTCAATAACTGGTACTGCCCCTAATTATGTTCTTAATTTAACAATTCCTGGTGGAGCAACAGGACCAACAGGACCAGCAGGAGCAACTGGAACTCAAGGCTTAGAAGGCCCAACTGGACCAACAGGTCCACAAGGTTTACAAGGACTACAAGGAGCAACAGGGCCTACCGGTCCAGCAGGAGCAACTGGAACTCAAGGCTTAGAAGGCCCAACTGGACCAACAGGTCCACAAGGTTTACAAGGACTACAAGGAGCAACAGGACCAACCGGTCCAGCAGGTCCAACGGGTCCAACCGGTCCGACAGGTCCAACAGGACCATAAAAAAAGGATGTTATCATCCTTTTTATTCTGCAAACAATTGAACCCAATAAGTTCTTTGCTGAAAAGTAAATTTACCAACACCCATCTTTTTAAAGACTGGATTCGTCATATTTTTTAAGTGACCAGATGACTTTACGAAAGATTGAAAAGCAGTATAATTGGAAATAGAATAGATTCCATCAACAAAGTTTTCTCCACGTGTATTTGTTTTATACCCATACTCAGTATAAATTGTGTCAAATCTTCGCCCGTCTGGTCTAATATGTTGCGTACCATTAGTTCCAGGAGATTGACTATAAGCAAGCTCCATCGCTCTAATTAAAGCAATTTTACTTAAGTTTTTATCAAGACTTAAATTGCTAACATTTGCTTTTTCTCTTTGTTTATTAGTTTCTTGTAAAAATAAATTTTGTACACTACTAAGAGTCGATGAGTGAGTCGAAATATATTGCGTTGCTTCATTATTTAAACCTTTAATATTACCTACATACCCAGAAGAATCATAAACACTATCATAAGGAGTTTTATAATTAACGACTTCTTTATATCCATCGCTATATAAATTATAAGTGACTTCTCTTGCGTAATAATTCATCCTAGCCCCATAATAATCATCAAATTTATAAATAGCATTTTTTTCTACAACTGTTTTTACAAAGACTCTAGCTGGTGTATCATCATCCGGTTTACTAGGTTTGTTATTACCACTACTGCCAGAAGAACTAGATCCACCTCCAGAAGAAGAACCACCACTAGGCTTACTACTAGAAGAATTACCTGGCTTTTTCCCTCCGGAAGAAGTTGTCTCGTTTTTATTATCATTACTAACTATATTAGAATCATTACTTCCTTTTGTTACAGTTAATTTAGAAATACCTTCAACACAATTATTACTATAATCACATACTTTAATTTTTACATCATAAACTCCCGCAACAGAAAAATTAATACTATCGGGATAATAAGCATTATATTCCGTTATTTGACTATTATCATTATACAAACTAACAAAAGATTTAGCTTCAATAGATTCACCTTCACTAATTGTTAAATCTTGTAAAATAACATAAGGTTCAGTAGTATCTCTTATTTCTAACTTTGTTGTATATTCTTTACCATTATTAATAATAACATCTATTTCTTGAAATCCACGTACATATTTAATATCATCTTTTTCATAAGTAAAACTCTCAATAGAAATTCCATCTTTTCCTGAATAATAAGATATAGTAGCATCCTCTCTTATTTCATAATCTTCACTAAAATAATCACTTATATTTGGAAGTTCATCTCCTGATTCAACAATTAATTTTTCTGTTATATAACCATTTTCAATTTCCAAATATTTTATATTATCTTCAATATAATATCTTGTACTTTGATGCCCCCCGATAAGACCTAGTATCATTGTTAATACATTAATAGTAGTTACTAAGAAAATAACTATTACTAATAAAGATAGAGTATTAGTTTTAAATCTCTTAGAATTAAAAATATAATTAATAAAATTAGCCCATGAAAAGTTTTTTAAATTAGCAAATTTACTTTTCATTTTAGTTGAGAAACTTACTTTAGGTACATTATTTTTAGCTGCTTTTTTTTGTAATCTTTTAACTTTCATATTAGCAACTTTAGCTTTTATTTTATTTATAAAATTATTCTTTTTACTATCCATAAGCTAACAACCCTTTACTATAAATAATTATAACATAAAATAGCCGAAATCTGTAAATATAATTACTGCTTAACATAAAGTATAGTAGGTGATAAGATGACTAAATATAAAATAGCTGTCTATGCTATTGCTAGAAATGAAGAAAAAAATGTCTTAGAGTGGTATGAATCTATGAAAGAAGCTGATGAAATTGTTGTGTTAGATACAGGTTCAACCGATAATACTATAAATCTTCTAAAAAAATGCCCTAAGATAAAAGTATATAAAAAAGAAATAATTCCTTGGCGTTTTGATGTCGCTCGAAATAAATCATTATCATACGTCAGTAAAAATACTGATATTTGTGTATGTACAGATTTAGATGAACGATTAGAAAAAGGCTGGCGCAAGCATCTAGAAAAGTCATGGCAAAAAGACACGACTCGTGCAAGATATCTTTATAATTGGAACTTTGATGCTCAAGGTAAGCCAGGAACTACTTTCTATCTCAATAAAATTCATCAACGTCATAATTATTCCTGGGTTAATGCAGTTCACGAAATTCTTGTTTCATCTACTAAAGAAAAAGAAATACTTATTCCTAACATAGTATTAAATCACTATCAAGATTACAAAAAAGAACGAACTTCTTATTTAGCTTTATTAGAACTTTCAGTTAAAGAAAATCCTTTTAATGATCGTAATACCCATTATCTAGGAAGAGAGTATATGTATTATAAAATGTGGGATAAAGCTATTGATACATTACATAAACATCTCAAACTGCCATCTTCAACTTGGCAAGATGAAAGATGTGCTTCCATGCGTTATATAGCTTATTCATACTATCAAAAAGAATATCTTGAAGAAGCAATTATGTGGTATAAAAAAGCTATTAAAGAAGCTCCCTATTTAAGAGAACCATATTTTGATTTAGGAAATTTATATTATTTAATAAAAGACTATAAACAAAGTGAAAAATATTTAAAACAAGCTCTTAAAATAAAGGAAAAAACTTTAACATATATTAATGAAGAACAAGCATGGAATGAAACAATTTATGATATATTATCAATCTCTTGTTACTATAATAACAAGTTAAAAGAATCAATAAGATATATAAAGAAAGCTCTTAAATTAAATAACCAAGATAAAAGACTTTTAACTAACTATCAAATAATAAGAACTCAATTAAAAAAAGACATTTGTAACTAAATGTCTTTTTAATGATTATTTATTTCTTCAACTATCATTGAAACTTCTTTTAAGGCTCTTTCATCATAAGGAAGAACAAATTGTATTATATTTTTTTTCTCTGTTACAAATATAACATAATCATCTCCTAAGTAAATAGTATCCATATCACTTAAACAGATATTATCAATATTTAAACTATTATCTTCTACTTTACATAGATATAATATAATATCAATCTTTTTTAAATATTCTTCATTTACATTATTACTTAATTTTACAGCACTATTACGACGACGATAATACTTATCTTCAACATCATAATACTTAAAATTATTTTTATCTACAACTAAACTACTTGCTAATAATGTACTAATATTATCTTTATAATTAGTATATATATCATCAGGATTCAATAGGTTTTTATATTCTGTAAATTCCTCAAAATCATAATATATTTTATTAATTGGATCATTTATTACCGGACATATCGTTTTATCAAGTTTTAATCCATTACGACTAGAATAAACTTTATTATTTACTATTGTTACAAATTCAATTGGTTCTAAATCATCTCTTGTAATACTAATTAATTCATTAGCAAATAAACGTAATAACTCATTATAATTAGAATCTCCAATTCCTTCTAAACTATTTAAATAAATTGTATTTCCATTTCTAACTCCAAATAATTTAGATACTAAAGTATTCTCTTTATAAATACCTATTTGTAAACCATTTTTATTTAAAATAGAGTAGTGTAAGAAATCATTTCCAATAGCTCCAACTTTGTATAAAGAATCTCCTAAAGCTCTTAATTTATCTTGATTATAATTATCTAAGATTTCTACTTTATAAATATCATCTTTATAACATAGATAAGGAATAGTACTAGTAACTTTCTTAAATGAATACTCAAATAAATCAACTAACATATTTATTCTTTTATTTAAATCATTTACTTCGTAATATCCATCTTCACATATACTTTTTATAACATCTTTATCAATTGTTCTACCTAAAACATTATCTTCAAAATTAATAACTGCTAAAACATTTTCTATTCCAATTAAAGTTAAACTATCTAAATCTTTATTAAATTCTTTAATATATTCTTCAATTTTATCCCATTTAGATATAATAATTCCCAAATTATCAACAATTCCTTCATAATAACCATCAGCAACCATTATAAGATTCTTTTTTTCAAATAAGAAATGTCTTAACTTACTATTAACTTTTTTATAATTACTTAAGTCATATCCATTAAATATAGTTTCTAAATCACGTAAAGAAAATACACGTTTTTTAGGTTCATAATAATTATTATTAATAGGGAAGATACAATCATCTGTATTTATTGCTTTAAAATAATCATGGGCAAAATATTTTTTAATTTTTTCATTATCCATATTACGATTAATATAACTTTTAGTCTTACTAATTATTTCATCAAGTATTTCTAAATAATTATTATATTCTATTATTTCATCGATATTATATATATCCATATTATCTTTATATATAAATTTTAAAGCCGATTTATCAATATATATTTCCCCATTTAATTCTTCAATAATATTTCCCAATTTATTTAATTCTTTAAGTTTTCTCTTCTTTAATTGAAAAGGAATCTTACTTCCATAGCAAACATAGTTCATTAACATAATAACTTCTTCATCTGAATAAGTCTCTTTATATTTATCTATTTTACTATTTAAATAAGTAATACTCTTTAAATCATTAAGATATTTTATATATTCATCAGTATCTTTAGGTTTATGTATTCCTAACTTATTTAAACAATTTTCTTTATCAAAGCGGTCATTAATTATTGGTGTTAAAACATGTTCCAATATACTTTCAAAATCAACATCTTCATTAGCAACATAGCATATATATTTTTTCTTTAATTCATTAATAGGGTAATTATCTCTAAAATAATTAATATAAGAATCTTTATTAGGATCAGTTAAAGCCCTAACAAATAATTTCATTTTTAATTTATCAATAAATGATTTACCAATTTCTTTTCTTTTATTATATATAACATTTTCTTTTACTTTAAAATTCCTCAAAATAATTTTTTCAAAATCATTATTATATTCTAAAGCTTTATTTTCTAAATATAATGTAATAAAACTTTTAGCATACTCATAAATATCTTTCTTAGATGCATATTCATCATAATCAAAATATTGAACATATCCATATAAAGTATTAATTATATTATTATAAGAATCAAAATTATTATCTAACATTAAATATATCAAATTATCTAAGTAAGTATTTTCTCTTATTCTTTGTGCAAAAATATTTAAATCATCAGTTGGTTCAATCTCTTGTAAATTCTTTATCATTTTCTTGGCCATATTTTGGAATACCGAAGAATTATTTTCTTTAAACATTAATAACTTTTCATTAACAATTTCTTCTTGTAAATTTTTAATTTCATCTAGGGTAATATCTTTATCGCCATCACTTACTATTCTAATTGTTTCTTCAAGGCCTAAAATTAAATAACTCGTTAGTACACTTTTATAACTTAAAACCGTTACTTTAGATTCTTGCTTAGATAAAATCGATTTCGTCCTAACTGTTTCAAATAAATAATTTACTTCATCAAAATTTATTTTAGCAAATTGTTCATCGCTTAAATTGAATAAACCTTTAGCAAGTTCTTTATTATTAAAAATATTTAAATTAATATTCTTTTCAAAAGATTTATCTATTAACTGAATAATATCAGTTAAATTAAGTTTCTTTCTTAATTCTTTATTATTAATAAATGCTTCTAAGTCAATTTCTTTATTTAAAACTAAATTAATTAATTCATAATTACTTAATTTATTCATTATATAAGGAAGTTGAATATAATATATAACATCATCTTTAGCTAATATATTTAACATTTCATATAACATACTATGTTCAGATTTATATACTAAAATAGGACTATCTAAGAAACCTTTAATAAAAATAGAATCTTTTATATCGATTTTAACATTTAAATTATTTAATTTATCAAAAATAATTTTTCTTTGTAACATATTAAAAGCAGCTTTAAAACTTAATTTATTAATTAATAATTCTATAGCATAAGAACTCATATCATTAACAAAAACATCATTTCTTAATATATTAACAATATCTTCTTCTTTAAAACAATTATTAATAGCTTCAATCATTACTGTATCTAAAAAACGATTAAACAAATTATAATTTTTAAATATTGTTGTTTGTAAATCATTATTTAAATTATTAAATGGATAAACTATAATACTATGTCTTGAGCATTTCTTTAAATTTTCAACTTTAAAATAGTCATCAGCATTCTTTTCATCATATTTATATAATTTTTGTAAAATAGCACTAAATGCATCATTATCTAAAGTCTTTAATTTACTCATTTTTGTAATTTCTACAATACTAAATAAATCCATATATTTATTATTAAATTTTCCAATAAAATTTGGATTCTCTAATATGAATTTATATATCTCTTCATTATCATTATTATCAAAAATTAAACTATTATTAGCTATTAAGTTATAAATTTTAGGATTACTTTCGTATAAGTTATAAAATTCTGTAAAATTTTTACATTTCTTTAATAATAACATTGTATAACTATTTTTAGTTAAAATATTACACATTTCAAAATCAATAAGATTTATCATTGCTAATATATTATAAGAATAGTGTAACTCTATTGTAAATGGATCTATCTTCTTTCTAATGTCATTATTATTTAAAATTTCACTTAATATAATATTATCTTTAAAATTACCAGTATCAGTAATCTCTGTATTTATTAATAATAAATCAATACTAGTATATTTCTTCTTTTGTTTTAAATAATCTATCTTTTCATCAATCTTAAGTGATTCCCATATATTAATAAAAATTTTTGGATTCTTTATTACATCATCATATTTATCTTGATTATTTAAGATTTCTAATTTTATCTTCAATTCACTATTAACTAGAAAATCATTAATATATTTATCATACGCAAAATAATTTTCACTATTTCTTGTTTGCAATAAAGTTCTTAAATCATCAATAAAATTATCCCTTTTTTTTAAAAAAGCTTTAATTTCTTTTAAATTTTTCTTTTGTTCATCAGACATTGTATTAGATACATATAATGTAGAATGTACAATACTTTCTAATATATTTTTAAAGTCACTTATATTCATCGTAACCCCTCCATATTATTACTTCTTATTATACCATAACAATAAAAAAGACTTAAATCTTTTTTTAAGTCTTCTAACTATTATTTTGCACTAATACTGCATGTACAACAAATCTCTCATTATTATCTAAACATGTCGATAGGGTAATAATCTTATCGTTTTCTTTTAATTCAACTTTAAAATCATATTCACTTCGTTTAGCTAACATATTATAAAAATCCAATCTTTCCTCAGCATCTAAAAAATTAGTTAATAAATAATCGCTTGTAACATTTATTTCATATATTGAGAAAACTTCCCAAGTTCCTTCCTCATATAGAGAATTAAAAGTAATAAAATGATTTTCTTCTTTTTTTAACCAATCTTTTTTACGTAATTTTGGTAATGATCCAAACATAACACCGCTAGTAAAACGATTATGGGCATAAATAATTGTGTTATCATCAAAAGAATCAATACTATTACGATAATCCATAAAAACCCAACCATTATAATCTTTTTCTTTATAAACATTTCTTGTTAAATAATAACTATTATCAGTTGTTCTAACAACTGGATAATCAATATTAGTTCCAGGAACTGTCAGCCATCCAATTATATCTTGATTTATTTCTCTTAATTTATCATATGAATTAATAATATCTTCCGTTCCATGAGTATTACTAGTATCATCACTCATTATTTCTTCAATATCATCTTTTATTTTATTTATTTTAGTTTCTGACACATGATTATTATATAAGATATAACCACATACTGATGCCACAATTGCAAAAATAATTAAAGCACATATCTTAAGTGTCGTAAAAATAATTTGTTGTAAATAATTTCTCTCTAAATAATCTTTTGAATAAACTAAAGAAATTTTAATCTTATATTTCTTTTTTAAATCTTTATTTAAATTTCTTAAACCAGTTATATCAGTTGTATCATCTATATCATCATGAATTTGTAAAACCTTATTTTTTACTTTAGCATTCTTTAATAATTCAACAATTAAATTTATATTATCCAAAGAATATTTATCAAAATGAATAGCTTTTAAATATTTATTTATTGCTAAGAAAGTTTTAATATCTTCAATATCCTCTTTATTCAAGACATCATTTATTCTAATACTAGTTTTATAATATATTTTAGAAAAAGAAGTCAAATTATTTTCTGCCATAAAATTGCTAGTAAATAATACTTCATTACGCGAATTAACTTTTATTCCATGATTATCTAGTTTTTCTATCATAAATTGTGGTATTCCATAACAATCAAGAGCTTTAATATTTCTTGACTTTACAATTAGTTCACACATTGAATAAGAAAGGTTATCATCGTCAATAATTGTCAACTTATCAATAGTTGGCAACTTCTTTAAAATATCAGCAACTATAAGACCTAATTCATTATTACTAATAATTACTTCCTTAATTTGTCTTTCCTTAAATAAATCACATATGAATAAGCTTACTAATTTAGTATTCTCCTTAATATATTCATCACTAAATACTAATTCATTATTAGAAATGACATTCGTATTTAATAGGTTAGGACCTACTGGTTTATTAGTACGAAATTTGAAAATAAGTGAATTGTCTTTAATTATTATTGTTATCTTCTTCATATGCTCACCACTAATTATTCTATACAAATATAATAACATAAAATAGTATATTTTTAAAAAAAAATTAACACAAGATAAAAAAACATGTTATAATATAATCAGAATAAGGAAAAATAAGTATAGGAGAGGTATTATGAAAAAAATAAACAAATTATTATTTGCTCTAGTATTAGGAATTTGTACATTTTCTTTTATGTCATTAACTCATGCTGCTGATTTTAGTTTGACACAAGTTAGTGTAGAATGTGATCCTAATAGTATAGAGGCAGGAGAACAAGCTAATTGTTACATTATTGGTCAACCAAGTGGTAGTACTGATGGTAGTGGTTCATTACATGGTTTTGTTGCTCAAGCTTTCACAACTAAAGATTTACGTTTAGAAGGTGCATCAATTAAAGATGGTATGTCTGGCGTAAAAAGTGCTTTCACTAAACCATCATCAGTTAATTCAAGTGAAGGAACAGCTACTCTTGAACTAGCAGGTGGTAACGTTGAATTTAGATGTAATGTAAACATTGCTGAAGGACAAAGTGACGCATCAGACTTTGGATGTGCAGTTTACTATTCAACTACTGATAATGATGCCTTCACTAAAGCATCTATCACTAGTAACTTAAGTGACTCAGTAAAAAGTGTTTTACCATCTTCAGGTGCCGTATATGGTACAATTGGTACAATTAAAGTAAAATTAGATGAAGCATCACAAGCTACTGGTTCATGTGGTCAAGTGTGTGTTAAAGTATGGAATATTGAAAACAAACAACAATATGCTAATTACTTAACTTGCTTAGAAGGGGATAAAGAAGAATGTGGTGGCGATAATGTTGCTGGATTAGAAGGCGGAAAATTATACTGTACTGAACTTCATATGAAAGTCATCCCTGAATTAGAACCAAATCCAGATACTGGAGCATTCATCTCATATGCTATTTTGATTGCTGGAGCATTAATTGCAATAAGCGCTGTAGCTATGGCTAAGAAAAATAATAAATTTAACAAAATTTAATAAAAAGACCATTAGGTCTTTTTTTTTGCCTTCTTTTTGACAAATAAAAAAAGATACGTATAATATATTCTGTTAAAAAAGGAGTTGGCCTATATGAACGATGATTTAGAATATAAAATAAATATCTTTCTTGACAAACTTAACCAAGAAAAAAACTATATATTTAATCCCAATGATTATATCTATAGTATTATCCCAGATGCTACAACAGCTATAATAATTGAATGTCTAAGATATATAATAGAATTTAATAAAGATAAAATAAAAGAACAACAAGAAAAAATAAAGGCTCTTCAAGAATCTGTAAAAAAAGCCCAAGATATAAAATCTGAGGAAATAACTTCTAAAATAGATACTGAACAAATAGCTGACTTTTCAACTCCAACTTTTGATTTTAAACCATATATAGATTTAATAATATATAGTAGTCTAGACGCTGAACTTGAAAAAAAATTAGCTAATCTATCACCTAATGAATTAAAAATAATAAAACTAGAAATATACAAACGAAAAACCATCCTTGAAAATAAAATAAAAACTTCAATTATAACTAATCCTTCATTTGCCATTACTTCATTTCAAGAAGAGTATCAAAAACTTCAAAATATTCTATCTTTTTTAAACTCTCTTAATAAACAAGAAGAAAATACTTTATCTGATACTACCTTAGAACCTTCTAATATTATAATAGTTCCTAATCACAATAGCAAAAAATCCTATTTATATGAAGATATCTTAAGATATATTTCTAATCGTAAAGAAATAAAAAATACTATTGATAAAATATTAGATGGTTATTTTCTAAAAACAAGAGATACTAAGTCTATTGTTGGTTTAGCTAATAATAACTTGTATGAATATCGCCATCCCAATGGCCTTCGTATTCTTTATATTGCTGAAGGAAACTATATCTTCATTTGTTCTTTATTTTATAAAGACAAACAAAAAAGTATTAAAATAGAAAATTACTATCGTGAAGCCATAAGTCGTTATGAATTAAATAAAGAATACATATTATCTGTAATATCTTCTCCTGACTTTTATATAGAACAAGACGAATTAATCGGCCAAATTACTTCTCTTCTTGAAGAATCAATATCTTTAAAGAAAGTAGGTGATAAATAATGAATTCAATTAGATACGCAATCCAACTAGCTGAAAAATCTCTAGAAGAAACTGAAAAACTAAAAAAATATTACGACAATAGTGAATTTGCTAAATACTTTCAAACTATTAAAAAAGAACTATCATCTAATAATCCACTAGATATTTTAAAAATCCCTAATTATCGTCTTTTTCTTCTTATAATAGTAGCAACCGAAGAAAATAAATACTTATTTTCTAAATACCAAGAAGAACTTAATGAACTTGAATCAGCAGTCAATAGTTGGCAACTAGATATTCATGGTCAAGATTTAATAGAACTTTATCATCATACAACAGATGAAGGTAACCTTGAAGACTTTAAATATATGACAAACTTTACTAATCTCCACCTAAATCTTTTATCAATTAACTATAATTTAAAATTAGTTTACATTGTCATGTATGAATTTTTAAAACTAAAAGAAAGTCTAAAAAAAGCAGAAGAAAGTCTTAATACTCCTAATGATTTATTTAAATCTATTCCTAAAAAGAATGAAAGACTAATTAGACAAAAAAAATTAGATAATCTTCAAACAATTTACGAAAAAAGTTATTTAAAAACATTTATTGATGCTCTAGATAAAGAACTTACAAAAGAAAATAAAGAAAATAAGGAAAATTTAAGTAATATTGCTAAAAGACGTAAATATACTTTAGAAGTTATTAATCATAATGATCTATCTTCTATAACTAATATACCAGATAACTGGCATCGCTATCTGGATCCAGAATTATTAGAAGAACTATATAATATAGTTCAACTAAATCTTACAAAAGAATATCGCAGTCTACAATCTAACGAACAAGTTATAACAGCTAAAATAAATCATAGTAAATTAACATCATTTCTATATTCTAAAGGTTATAATCCATACTCATTAGATAAAAATTTACTAGCTAAGTTAGAAGAAAATGATGATATAATATCAAGTATCGAAGAATTATTAAAATATGGTCTAAATATTAATGAAATATTTACTAATTATGTTCCTGTTTTAATTACTCTTTCTAAAAAACAAATTAATACAATTCGTGAATTATTAGTAAAACATGCTTTAAGCCCTGAAACTTTAAAAAACAAAGTAGGGGAAATATTTGGTCCTAAATATAATGAAATATTAACTAATGTAAGTATTCTTGAACCAGTAATTGACTTTACTAATATATTCTATGATGATCAAATTTTATTTACTTCCCCAACTGAAATAAAAAATATATTAAGTAACTTAGCATATTACAATTTAACAAAGAATAATTATATATTTTTACTTTGCCATTATAAATATCTTAGAATATATGATTTACTACTTGAAAATAGCATTTCTATAGAATTATTTATAAGCATATGTAAAACAGTTAATCCTTTAAGTACTATTAAAAGAATTATGTTATATCAAAATCTATCTGAATTATATGAAAATGAAACTCATCGTTTAAGAAGAGATGTTTTAACTGAAGAAAGATTTATTTGTTCTGAAGAAGAATTAGATACTTTAATTCCAAATGTTGTACCATTAGTATTAAAAGAATCTTTTAATACAGGAGCAGTAGTTACTAATGCTCCTAAACATCCAATTGTTAAATTACTTGATAAATATTATCGTATCGATGATTTATATATAATTGGCAATGCTACTATTTCTCGTTCTAAATTTATTCGCTATTTCCAAACAACCGATAAAACACCATCTACTATAATTCCTTCATTAATTAATTCATCAATTCTTGATTCATCCCAATATTATAGTTTATACGATGAGATAAATAAAACATTGATTCCCAAATTAAGATAATTATAAAATTGATATTACATATAATAAAAACATTAAAAGAATAGGTAACTATCCTTTTAATGTTTTTTTATAATATTCATATAACTCTTTAAAGCGATTATAATGAACAACTTCTCTTTGTCTTAAAAATAATAATGGTTGAATTAAGTCTGGGTCAGTAGCTAAATTAAGCAAATTTTCATAACCAGCCCTTGCTTTTTCTTCAGCTGCCATATCCTCACATAAATCAACTACCGGATTACCTGTGGAAGCAAAATAATCAACTGTAAAAGGAACACCAGATGGATTAATAGGATATACCCCTTTACCATGTTCTGTATAATATTCTGCTAGTCCAACAGCCTCAAGTTCATCTAAAGTTGCATCCTTAACTAACTGCCTAAACATTGTAGCAATCATTTCACAATGCCCCAATTCTTCTGTTGCTATCATATTAAGTAAAGCTTTCCCTTTATCATCTGGCATTGCAAAGCTTTGGGAAAAATAACGCAAAGCAGCAGCTAGCTCTCCAGCATAACCACCTAAAGCACTTACAATATACTTCGCCATTTTTAAATCTTTTTTCTTTATATTAACAGGAAATGCTAAATGCTTTTCATACTTATACATACTTAACACCTCCATCATTATCCCATGGCCAAGGATTCTTATAATAATCATAAATATTATTATAAACAGCACTTAAATTTAATGGTCTAAAAGTTCTTTCATATTCTTCTAAATACTCTTTATATTTATTTACATACATTTTAAACTTATTAAACATAAAACTATCATCAGGATGTAAATCCAAATACAAACTCAAATCATTTAAAGCAAACTCCATTTCACTTATTTTTATTAACAATTCATCTTCTTTATTATTTGCTTTAATTTCACTTACTTTAAAATTCTTATATGGAACATATTCATTCTTAAACATATTTCCACATCTAAAGCCATCATCCACATCAAATAAAACATTATTATCCGTTTTACTATTCATATTAAAAATAATATCTTCAAAAAACATAAAAAATCCTCCTAAAATATATTATTCCAAAAAATAAAAGTGTTCTAGGCTCTAATAAAAATATATAATTCTCTTTTGCATAATATAATATTATGTGTTAAAATATACATATAGAAAGGATATGATACTATGAGCAACATTAAAAAGAATGAAAGGTATATTCCTATTAAAAATTATGTTGTTGCTGCTATTATAGTTGTCGTAATACTATTACTAACTTGGTATGGTTTCTCTTGGTATAATGTTATACAAGAAAATAAAGTATCTACATCATATTTAGTAAAAGAAAAAGTAGTTTCAAACGAAATTAAAAGTTTAAAAGAAGTAAATGATATCTTCTCTGAAGCTCCAAGCTCTTATTATATTTATATAAGTTATACAGGTTCAGAAGAAGTTTATAATATGGAAAAAGATTTAGAGAGTGTAATTAGTGATTATAATTTAAATAATTCAATTTATTATTTAAATATAACTTCTATTAAAGATGAAGAAGATTATATTGATCAAATAAATAAAGCTCTATCTTTAGAAGAAATTAAAGTAACTAATGTTCCAACAATTATTTATTATAAAGAAGGAAAAGCTGTTGACATTATTAATCGTGAAGACGATAATATTATGAATGTTGGTGATTTCCAAAAATTATTAGATATTAATAATATCGAAAAAGAATAAGACCTAAAAGGTCTTTTTATTATAGGAGGATTATATATGATTAATGTTGTTTTATTTGAACCAGAAATACCAGGAAATACTGGTAATATAATGCGTACATGCGTAGCTACTAATACTATGCTTCATTTAATTGAACCATTAGGTTTTTCCCTAGACGAAAAATATATTCGTCGTAGTGGGGTAAATTACATCGACAATTGTCATTACAAAGTATATAAAAATTGGGATGATTTTTATAATCAAAACAAAGATCAAGGAAAATTCTATTTTTTAACTAGATATGGTCATAAACCACATTCAACTTTTGATTATAGTGATTCTAAACAAAATTATTATTTTGTTTTTGGTAAAGAATCAACAGGGATACCACGTGCGATACTAAGTCAACATCTAGATACTTGTATGCGTATGCCAATGACTGACAAAGTTCGTGCTTTAAATCTTTCAAATACCGTTGCTATTATGGTTTATGAAGCTCTTCGCCAACAAGATTATAATGATCTTTTACGTGATGAACCATCAGATATAGGTCATAAGGGAAATCATTTTATTGAAGATTTTGAAAAAGAATAATTCTTTTTCTTTTTTTATGATAAAATAAAACTAGGTGATAATATGAATTGTAAGTATTGTGGCGCAGCTCTTCCAACTAAAGGTGGAGTATGTCCAAATTGTGGGAAAATGATTCCTATATCTCAGCAAAAAGAAATGAAAAGTATTCTAGATCCTCGTTGGAATCAATATCGTAATAAAAATACCGCCTTATACAAACAAGCATCCAATACAGATAATGATGCTAAAATAGGTAAAGCAATACTCCTTATAATTGGTGTTATTTTGGTTATAATAATAATAGCAATCGCCAAAGGACTAGGAGCTTAATATGACTTTATTTATTCTATGTATAAAAATATTTTTAGCCCGTATCGCTGATGTAACTTTAGGCACTCTAAGGACTATTTATACTGTCAAAGGTAAAACAATTACCGCTGGTTTAATTGCTTTTGTTGAAGTCTTTATTTGGTTTATTATTGCCCGTGAAGCTCTTAATACGGATTTAAAAAGTATTTGGATTGTTATAGCTTATTCAGGAGGTTATGCTACTGGAACTATTCTTGGGACCTTTATTGCTAACAACTTTGTTAATAGTTTAATTAGTATAGAAGTAATAACTACTAAAGCAACGATAGAAAATATTAATAAAATAAGAGAACAAGGTTATGGTGTATCAGTAGTCAATACAGTAGAAAATATTCAAGAAAATCATAATAAAATACTTTACATAACTTTAAATAGTCGTAATTTAGACAAATTAAAAAAGATAATTAAAACTATTGACCCAAATGCTTTCATCGTAATAAAAGAAACTAAAATAGTTCAAAATGGTTATATAAAATAAAGGAATCATTAGATTCCTTTATTTAATTCTCTAAATATTCTTTATATTCATTCATAATATCATTCATTAAATTAACCAATTTTAATACTTGAGTATATGCTCCTATATTTCCCCCTTTATTAGCTATTGCTACCCCAATATAAGGTTTATCATCAAAAACAATACCGGTTTCTACAACATCTTTACTAGCAAAACCCGTTTTACTTGCACTAGGAATAGAAGGCATTACTTCTTTAAAATAATTATATTTCCCATTAGATAAAATATTTAATAAATTAATTCCTTCATCACTACGTATTGAAAAATTATATATTTCTTGCCATATTATAGCTGCACTACGTGCTGAAGTATAACCCCATGGATTACCAGCAGTTAAATAAAGTTGTTTAGTTCCCAAATTAGTTAACATTTTATTATATCCTTTTACACCAAAAGTTTTATGTAACATAATATGTGCTATATTATCAGAATCATTTAATGAATAATAAAGTAAATCTCTAACTGTATAAACCGTTCCAAAATCAGCTTTCTTAATAACTCCTGTTCCTTTATTATAATGTTTACTTTCATAAATTATTTGTTGATTAGGATCAATATTACCAGCATCTATTTGTTCATAAATATATAGAGCATATGGTGCTTTAATTGAACTAGCCGTTTCATACTTATTATCAATATTATAAGCAATACTCATTCCATCATCTAAACTAACAATATAAAAAGACGAACTTCTTCCATAACTATTAATTACTTCATATATTTCATTTGTTAATTCATTACTTATTTTAAAATCACTATCAGCTATTGAAATAGTATTTTTCGTATACTTCTTTGCTGGAATATCAATAGTATTTTCTTCCAACCCAGTAAAATCAGAAACATCAAAACTATCTTTATAATTAAATTTATCAAAATCACTTTTATTAGAAACTTCTTCTTCATCATTACTATTATTTACTTCTTTATCTTTATTACTATTACTTAAATTTAAAGACACTAAAGAAAGACTTAGTACTACTAAAGAAAGACATAATAAACAAATTATGATATTAGAATGTTTCTTCATAAATACCTTCCTTACTTTATATAATTATATTACTACAAATTAAATATCAACTCAATTAATATTTATCTTCAATTATAATAAATCACTTAAAAATATTAGTCTTTTTTATATAATAACTTCTAAAAAGTTGCATATTTTAAATTTTGTGATATAATCTAAGTATCAGATTTAAGTGGGCTCAATGATCCCACTTTTATTATTAATTAGAGAGGTGAATCATGAATAAAGTACTAGAAGAAATAAAAAGAAATATTGTTGGTCCAATGGAAGAAATGAATATTATCGTTGATTCTGTAAAATATGAAACAGAAGGGAATTATAACTTTCTAAGAATAGAACTAGATAAGGTTAATGGTCTTGATTTAGATACTATTGTTAAAGCAACAGAAATAATAAATCCTATTATAGATAAACTAGACTTAATTGATGATTCCTATATCCTAGATATCGTTAGTAAAGAAAAAGGAGAAGAATAATATGGCAAGAAAGAAAAAAGTTGTTGAAGAAACAAATCAAATGAATCCTGAAGAATTTATTAAAGCCGTAAAAAATATTGTTGAAGAAAAAGGAATATCTGAAGATATCGTTTTTGAAGCAATGGAATTGGCTTTAACAACTGCTTATAAGAAAAACTTTGGTTCTAAAACTAATGTTAGAGTTGATATTAATCGTACAACTGGCGAAATAAAAGTTATGTCTTATTATATAGTAGTTGATGAGATTGACGAAGGAGAAACTATTATCGATGAAAATGGTAATGAAGTAGATGTTCCACCAGAAATTAATATCGACGCTCAAATTTTATTAGATGATGCTCGAGAAATTGATCCAGATATTAAAGTTGGTGAAAGAATTGAAAAAGAAGTAACACCAAAAGATTTTGGTCGTGTTGCTGCTGGTACAGCTAAGCAAGTTGTTATGCAAAAGATTAGAGAAGCTGAAAAAAATTCTATTATAGAAGAATTTTCTGATAAACAAGATGAAATGCTTGTAGGAACATTAGCTATGGAAGACGCACGTAATTATTACGTAGAACTTGGCCGTACTAGAGGAATTTTACCTAAATCAGAAATGATTCCTGGTGAAGAAGTAAAAATGGGGTCAAGCATTCGTGTTTATGTAACTAAAGTAGAATCAAATACTAAGGGTCCTTTAATACTTCTATCAAGAAAACACTATGGTTTTGTTAAAAGATTATTTGAATCAGAAATTCCTGAACTAGCTGATGGAACAATAATTCTTCATGCTGTTGCTCGCGAAGCAGGAATTAGAAGTAAAGTTGCAGTTGAATCAACTAATGAACGTGTTGATGCAATTGGTGCTTGCATTGGTGAAAGAGGATCACGTATTGCATCTATCTTAAAAGAACTTAATGGCGAAAAAGTAGATATTGTTTTATATAGTGCTGATCCAGCTGAGTATATAAAGAATGCTCTAAGTCCTGCTAAAGATGCAATCGTTACTATAACAGATCCTATGAAAAAAGAAGCATTAGCTATTGTTAATGATGAAAACTTATCATTAGCAATAGGTAAAAAAGGAACAAATATTAAACTAGCTTCTAAATTAACTAAATATAAAATAGAAGTTAAAACTTTAAATCAAGTTAATGAAGAAGGAAACAATTAGAAAGAAGGTATTTAAATGCGAAAAATGCCTGAAAGAACATGCGTTATAACCAAAGAAAAAACATTAAAAAAAGATTTATTTCGTGTTGTACGCAATAAAGAAGGAGAAGTTTCAGTTGATATAACAGGAAAAGCAAACGGCCGTGGAGCTTATTTAAAAAAAGATAAAGAAGTTATAAATAAAGCTCGTCAAACGAAAGTTTTAGATCGTATATTAGAAGTCGAAATTCCTGAATCAATTTATGATGAAATGCTTAAAATAATAGAAGAAAGATAGAGGTGAGTTAATATGATGAGTGTAAGAGAATATGCTAATGATACAAATCATTCAGTTGCAGAAATATTAAAAAAATGTAATGAATTAGGTATTAATGTAAAATCTGGAGATGATGAATTAACCGAAGACGATATAATTATTCTAGACAATACTATTAACTTAATAAGTACTGATAGTGAAACAGATTATGAAGAAGAAGATGCAATTGATGAAGCAGTAGAAGATTTAGTTGAATCAAACAATCTTGATAAGAACTTTGCTAATACTAACAAAAAACAAAAACTAAAAAAGAAAAGTCAACTTCAAAGTTCTAAAGATGAATACATGTCAAAAAGAAAAGAAATGTATAAACATAAAGAAAAACTAATGAGTAATGCTGAAGAAGAAAATGTTATTTTATATAAAGAAGGTATGTCTGTTCAAAACTTAGCGGATGAACTAGGCGTAAGTGGTACAGAAATAATAAAAAAAATAATGACACTTGGCTTAATGTTAAGTTTAAATAACGCAATAGATTATGAAACAGCAAGTGTTATTGCTTTAGACTACAATAAAACTTTAAAGAAAGAAGAAACGCAAGACATTTCTAATTTTGAAGAATTTGAAACTAACGATCGTGAAGAAGATTTAGTAGTTCGTCCACCAGTTGTAACCATAATGGGACATGTCGACCATGGTAAAACAACTCTTCTTGATACAATTAGAAAAAGTAAAATTGTTGATTCTGAATATGGAGGAATTACACAAGCTATTGGAGCTTATCAAGTAGAAAGAAACAACCATAAAATAACTTTCATTGATACTCCAGGTCATGCCGCTTTTACTGAAATGCGTGCTCGTGGAGCAAGTATTACCGATATCGTAATTATAATAGTCGCTGCAGATGATGGTGTAATGCCTCAAACAGAAGAAGCAATAGATCATGCCCTAGCAGCAAATGTTCCAATAATTGTAGCTGTTAATAAAATAGATAAACCAGATGCTCATCCAGAAAAGATTAGAACAGAAATGGCTGAACACAATATAACTCCAGAAGAGTGGGGTGGTAATATCCCATTTGTCGACATTTCAGCTAAAAGTGGTGAAGGCTTAGATTTACTACTTGAAACAATTCTAGCAATTGCTGAAATGCAAAATTTAAAAGCTAATCCAAATAGATATGCTATGGGAACTGTTATTGAATCTAAAATGGATAAAAACATTGGTGGTGTAGCCTCATTACTTATTGAAACAGGAACTCTTAGAATTGGTGACCCAATCGTTGTTGGAACTACATATGGTAAAGTAAGAACAATGAAAGATGATTTAGGTAATTCAATTGTTGAAGCAGGGCCTTCAACTCCTGTTGAAATTACCGGCTTATCAGCAAATCCTTCTGCTGGTGATAAATTTATGGCATTTGAAACAGAATCCGAAGCTAAATCAATTGCTGAAAAACGTAGCATCCAAGCTCGTGAACATAAATTCCAAAAACAAACTCTTTCTTTAGATAACTTATTTGCTTCTATTGATTCTAATACTAAAGAAATTAATGTTGTTTTAAAAGCTGATGTTCGTGGCTCAGAAGAAGCTGTTCGTAATGCCCTTGAAAAAATCGATGTTGATGGCGTTAAAGTTAAAGTAATTAGAAGTGGTATTGGAACAATTACAGAAAGCGATGTTGTTCTAGCTCAAGCTTCTCAAGCTATAATTTTAGGTTTCTGTGTATCACCTTCTAATTCAACTAAAGAAATTGCTAAAGAATATGGTGTTGATATTCGTTTATATACTATAATTTACAAACTAGTTGAAGAAATGGAAGCTGCTATGAAAGGTATGCTAGAGCCTGAATATGAAGAAAAAATTATTGGTAATGTTGAAATTAGAAAAATATTCAAATTTTCTAAAGTTGGCAATATAGCAGGTTCTTATGTTACTGATGGTATTATCAAAAAAGATGCCAAAGCTCGTTTAATTCGTGATGGTATAGTAATTACTGATACAAAAATTGCTACACTTCAAAGAGAAAAAGATCAAGTAAAAGAAGTTAAAAAGGGTTATGAATGTGGTCTAACTTTAGAAAACTATTCTGATATAAAAGTTGGCGACACAATAGAAGTATATGAAGAAGTTGAGGTAAAAAGATGAATCAGATAAAATTAAAACGTATTGGTTCACAAATAGCTCAAGAACTAAGTAATATATGTGCTAATGAAGCTCATGATTCTTTATTAAAGACCATTACTATAACAGGTGTTGATGTAACAAACGATTTAGGTTTAGCTAAAGTATATTTTACTTCGTTATTAAATGAAGATCATAAAACACTAGAAAAACAACTAAATGATGACACTGCCGGTTATTTAAGAACTCAAATAGCAGATCGTATCGAAATAAGACATACACCTAAAATAAGATTTCAATATGATAATTCAATAGCTTATGGTAATAATATAGATCGTTTAATAAACGAAATTCATGAAAAAGATGGGGAATAATCCCCTTTTTTTTATTGCAATTTACTCTTATTTCAATTAGTATAAAAGAGGAGTGATAAAATGAAAAAATTATTAGAATATTTACAAAAAATAGCAGATTTAAACTATATAGCTACTTTAATGCATTGGGAAATGGATACCATTGCTCCTAAAGCATCCTTTGATTACTTAATTGAAGTAAAAACCAAAATTGAACTAGAAGCTTTTAAACTATCTACTAGCCAAGAGTTTAAAAAAATGCTAGAAGAAACAATTACTAGTCAAGAATATCAAAGCTTATCTTTTGCTGAGCAAACTTACTTAAAATCACTACTAGAATCATATAATCGTGAATCTTTAGTACCTGCCGATTTTTATGCTGAATATACTGCATTATGTAGTAAAGCTAATACTATATGGTTAGAAGCTAAAGAAAAAAAAGATTATCAAATATTTAAACCATATCTAGCTAAAGTAATATCATTTACTAAAAAATACTATACTTATAAATATCCAAATAGTAAAAACCTTTACAATGACATGTTAAACGAATATGAAAAAGGTTTAACTAGTGATCTTATTGATCCATTATTTGCTGAAATAAAAAAAGAATTAATTCCTTTAATAAAACAATTAAAACCTATAAATAAAATAGAATTAAACCAAACCTATACAAATGAAGAACTACTAAGTATTGCTAAAACATTATTAGAATATATTGGCTTTTCAAATGATAGAGGAGCATTAGGAATATATCCTCATGGGTATACTTGTAAATTAAATAATAATGATGTCCGTATAACTTTTGCTAATAATAAAAGTATTTTTGATCATGTATGTACAGTTATCCATGAAGGAGGTCATGGTATTTTTGAACAAAATATTGGTTCCAATCTAAGTCAATTTCCTATATATGATATAGATAAATATGCTCTTCACGAAAGTCAATCTCGTTTCTTCGAAAATATTTTAGGTCGTAATCTAAATTTCTGGCTTCCAATATATGATAAAATTAAAGACAAATTAAAACTAGATTTATCTGTTGAAGATTTTGTTAAACAATTAAATATTGCTAAGCCATCACTTATTAGAACTGAAGCTGATGAATTAACATATTGTTTCCATATTATTCTTAGATATGAAATAGAAAAAGATCTTTTCAATAACCAAATTAATATTGATGATCTTCCCAATATTTGGAATAAAAAAATGCAAGAATATCTAAATATCACAGTCCCTAATGACTCACTAGGTTTACTCCAAGATGTTCACTGGTCCCAAGGATCATTCGGTTATTTCCCTTCTTATCTTTTAGGATCTATCTTTGATGGAATGTTACTAGAACACCTTAACAATAAACTAGGTAATATTAATACTTTATTAAAAGAAGGGCGTATAAAAGAAATTACCAAATATCTTAATCAAAATATTCATCAATACGGTGGTACCTACAATATTAACGAAGTTGCTATCCGTCTTTTTAATCAAGAATTAACAGCTAAACCACTAATTAATTATTTTAAAGATAAATACCAAGATAAAGCTAATTTGACAAAATAAACTATATATAATAATATAATTCCCATAAAAAAGGGGGAATATATATGATGGCTAAAAAAGGCTTTAGTGAAGAGCAAATAGCAAAACGCTTTAATCTTTTTAAAGAAAAATACCAACAACTTTATCCTGAAGATTTATGGGAGTATATAGAAGAAAACTTTTGGTTATACGTTTTCCAAACTTGTGCTCCTGATGTTTTAATGCAAGTTTATACTGAAATGGGTTTAGTCCATGAAAATGGCGATTTTTATGCTGCTCATATATCTAAAATAAAAGAACGCTTTAATATTGGATGTAATATTATAGATATCGGTTCAGGAATTATTCCTTCATTTGCTAATAAATTAGCATATGAACAATTAAAGATAAACAAAGGAACAATTACAATTTATGAACCACTATTAGTAGATGCTAAAGCTAAATATCCTAATATGACTATTCATAAAGAAGATTTTACTCAAAAAACAGATATTACTAAATTTGATTTAGTAACTGGTATAATGCCATGTGAAGCAACTGAAACTATAATTGAACAAGCATGTCGATATCAAAAAGACTTTTATATTGCTATGTGCGGTTGTGTTCATCTTGCTATGCCAAGTTACTATGGTAGTTATATCTCCCCTGAATATTATCAAAATTATATTATTGACAAGACTAAAAGACTAATAAAAGAATTTAATAATGGTGAATTAGAAATTGATTATCTAGATAGCAATTTTGCTATTGATTATCCAATATTATCTAATAGGAGATAGTAATGATAAGATATAATACTAGTATGTTTTCCAAAACTGAAAAAGATTATATTCTCTCTAAATATTTACAATCAAATAATCTTGATGAATTACTAAAAGAAACCCCTTATTCTAAAACTGAAATAGTTGCTATATTATTAGCTAATAATATAAAAAATCAATCTCTTATTTCCGCCTTAAACATTCCTAATCTTCAAGATAATCAACTTATCATTATCTCTGATACCCATCTTGGTAGTAAACTAGATAATCTTAACTATATATATAAAGCTTACGACTATGCTCTTTCTAATAATATAAAAACAATTATTCATTTAGGAGATTTATTTCAAAGTACAATGAGAAATGTATCACCTTCTTATATAGAACCATCAACTCAGTTACAGCTATTCTTAACAATATTAAAATCTTATCCATCTATTGATACTTACATCTTATTTGGTAACCATGACCTACACTTATTAAAAAAAGATGATACCTTTCTAAAAGAATTAAATAATTATAATAATTTAAAAATACTAGGTTTTAAAAAATCATATTTATCATGGCAAAATACTATTATTTCTCTTCATCATCCTATTTCTAAATATAATTTAAATATTCCATCAATAATAGATAAAATCAAATTATATGGTCACCGTCATCAATTATATTTAAAAGATAACCAAATATATTTACCATCTTTAAGTGATGATTTAAAAACTTATTCTAATATAGAAGGGACTCCTGGATTTCTTATTGCTACTTTAAAAGATAATAAAATTTCTTTTGAACATCTAGAATTTATCCCTAAAATGACTAGTAAAGGCCTTATTTATCAACAAAAAATCAGATAGGAGAGTTTATATGAATGGTGTTATTATTTTAAATAAACCAGCTAATATAACATCACGTGATGTTATAAACCAATTAACTAAAATATTAAATACTAAAAAAATAGGACACACAGGAACTCTTGATCCTATTGCGACTGGCGTTTTAGTTATTTGTATTGGAAAATATACAAAATTATGTGAAGTATTAACAAGTACTTATAAAGAATACATAGCTACTATAAAACTAGGCTTAAAAACTGATACCTTAGATATAACAGGTAATATTCTTAATAAAGAAGAGATTCCTAATTTAAGCGAAATACAAATAATTAATGTTTTAGAAAGCTTCTTAGGAAAAAGTATTCAGACTACACCAATTTATTCTGCTGTTAAAATAAATGGTAAAAAACTATATGAATATGCTAGAGAAGGTAAAGAAATAGAACTACCTAAAAGAGAAATCGATATCCAAAAAATAGAACTACTATCATATAAAAACAATGAAATAACTTTTAAAACAACTGTTTCTAAAGGAACATATATAAGAGCTTTAATAGATGATATATGTACTAAATTAAATGTTATAGGTACTATGTCTTCTTTAATTAGAACTAAACAAGGAAATTTCTCCCTTGAAAATGCTTATACCATTGAAGAGATTGCTAAAAAAAATTACCATTTACTAACTTTAGAAGAAGTTTTAAATGACTATGAGAAAATTAATATTGATGATAATTTATTTGAAAAAGTAAAAAACGGTGCTATAATAACTAGAACTTTTAAAGAAGAAAAAGCATGTCTAGTATATAAAAATAAAATAATTGCTATTTATCAAGTTTATTCTAAAGATAAAAAGAAAGCTAAACCATATAAAATGTTTATTGAGTAGGGGGATTTTTATGCGTACCGTAAAAGATATTAGTCAAGATGAATTTGAAAATATAAAAAATTTCTATGACTTTTATACACCTACACTAGTAAAAAAATATAGTGAACTATTAGCAAATTATGAAAAGAATAATATCAATACCGAAACTTATCGTGCTTATTTAAATATCGTAAATCGAACAGCTAGTTTAATCAAAAATCTTGCACAAACAACTAATCCTTTTGTTGCTTGTGCCATCTTTCAATATTTACTATGGTATGGATACTTATCTAAAGATCACCAACTAATTTATAGTATTTCCAATCGTGTTAATAATCTATCTATGACTGGAGCCGATATTATGTTAGGCAAATCAGTATGTTTAAATAATGCTGATATGCAAACTAGTGTCTTAAGAGCCCTAGGCAATAATGCTTACCTTATGGGCTGTATAATCGACCCTCGAAAAGAAGCGAATTTTGAATATCGCCCAAATATTCATCGCGAGATAGATTCTAAAGAAAAATTAATGGATCGTCTTAAATCTAAATTAATTGGTCTAACTCCCCTTAAAAATATTGGTAACCATGCCGTTTCAATCTTTAACTATAATACGGCTTATTTTGTAAGTGACCCAACTTCATTAGCTTTTGGTGAATTTTATGATTTTTTAAAAATAAGATATATTGGTAGCTCTCTTTCTGTAGAAGCTAAAGCTAGTCTTTCTCTTATTTTAAGATCTATCAATCCTAAAGAATTTGCAGATATTATTAATGCAATTTATCTAATGAGTGATAGAAGATATATAAATGTTAATTTTGTTAAAAATATTTATGAAGAAGTTATTAATTTATGTCGTCATAATGAACCGGTTTTAGATGATTTTCATAATCAAAATAAACAAGATATCGATATATTATGTCATAAATTAAAATTAAAGTCTTAAATTATAAATAATACTTGATAATCTCTTGATTATTTGATATATTAACTAAGTAAGTTTAATCTTGGTTTAGAACTCTCCGAATCTATACTAGGATAAACGGTTATATAAGAAGGAGGAAATAATATGGCAATTTCAAAAGAAAGAAAAGCAGAATTAGTTAAACAATTTGGTAAGAATGAAAAAGATAGTGGTGCAACAGAAGTACAAATCGCTATTCTTACTGAAGAAATTAATAATTTAACTGAACATCTAAAGACTCACACTCATGATTATCATTCAAAACGTGGTCTTCAAATGATGGTTGGTAAAAGAAGAAGTTTACTAGATTATTTAAAGAAAAATGATGTAGTAAGTTATAGAAAAACTATTGAAGCCCTAGGCATCAGAAAATAGTAAAAAGTAGGCACTTATTTTTAAGTGTCTTTTTTTAAGAAATAGAGGTAGGAAAATGAGTAAAAAAGTATATGAATTAGATTTTTTAGGAAAAAATATCACCATTGAAACTGGTGAATTAGCTAAACAAGCAAATGGATCTGTTTTAGTAAGATATGGTGACACCGTTATCTTAACTGCAGCTGTAATGGGCCATACACCTATTACCCAAGACTTCTTCCCTTTGACAGTTTTATATCAAGAAAAACTATATTCAGTAGGAAAGATTCCAGGTGGATTTATTAAAAGAGAAGGTCGTCCAACTGAACAAGCAACCTTAGCAGCTCGTTTAATAGATCGTCCAATTCGTCCAATGTTTGACGAAAACTTCCGTAATGAAGTACAAGTAATTAATACAGTTTTATCTGTTGATCAAGATAACTCGCCAGAAATGGCTGCTTTACTAGGTTCATCATTAGCTTTAGGAATAAGTGATATCCCTTTTGATGGTCCAGTAGCTGGTGTTATTGTTGGGAAAATAGGTAAAGAATATATTATAAATCCAACCGTTGAACAAGATGAACAATCAACAATCCATCTTACTGTAGCTGGTACAAAAGATGCTATTTGTATGGTTGAAGCAGGAGCTAAACAAGTATCAGAAAAAGAAATGCTTGAAGCTTTAATGTTTGGTCATGAACACATTAAAAAACTATGTGAATTCCAAGAAAAGATAATTGCCGAAATTGGTAAACCAAAAGTTGAAGTAGAACTAGCTAAAATAGATGAAGAAGTAGAAAAAGCAGTTAAAGAATATGCTACAGATAAAATGTATGAGGCTCTATCATCTAATAAAACAAAATTGGAAAAATACGCCGATATTGATGCTGTAAAAGAAGCAACAATGGAAAATTTTGCAGAGATATATGGTGAAAGAGAAGATTGTATCGAACTTTTAGGTCAAGTAAAGAAAGTTGTTGATAACATCGAAGGTTCTGTAGTTCGTCGTATGGTAACAAAAGACAAAAAAAGAACTGATGGTCGTGGAATGAAAGAAATTAGACCACTGTCTGCTATGATTGACTTATTACCACGTACTCATGGTTCAGCAGTATTTACCCGTGGTGAAACTCAAGCTCTTGCCACAACAACTCTTGGTTCATTAGAAGAAAATCAAATTCTAGATGGTATAGACATTGAAGCAACTAAACGTTTTATGCTTCACTATAACTTCCCTCAATTCTCAGTTGGTGAAGTAGGTAGATATGGTTCACCTGGTCGTCGTGAAATTGGTCATGGTGCATTAGGAGAAAGAGCACTACTTCAAGTAATGCCTGATGAAAAAGAATTCCCATATACTGTTCGTGTAGTATCAGAAATTCTTGAATCAAATGGTTCATCTTCTCAAGCTACAATATGTGCTGGATGCCTAAGCTTAATGGCTGCTGGTGTTCCAATAAAAGCTCCAGTAGCTGGTATCGCTATGGGTTTAATAACTAGCGAAGATGGTAAAAAATATACTATTTTAACTGATATTCAAGGTTTAGAAGACCATATGGGTGATATGGACTTCAAAGTAGCTGGAACAAGAAAAGGAATCACAGCTTTACAAATGGATATTAAAATAAAAGGTGTAACTGAAAAAATCTTAAAAGAAGCATTAGCTCAAGCTAAACAAGCTCGTTTAGAAATATTGGATGTAATGGAAAGTGTTATTCCAGAACCACGTAAAGAGTTATCAAAATATGCTCCTAAAATAGAAATCATTCATATTAATCCAGATAAGATAAAAGATGTTATTGGTAAAGGCGGAGACATGATTACAAAAATTATTTTAGACTCATCACATGTTACTTCAGTAAATGATGTTAATGCCGTTAAAGTTGATCTACAAGATGATGGAACTGTTTTAATCTACCACCGCGATAAAGATATCATTTTAAAAACTAAAGAAATGATTGAAAATGTAGCTCGTGAAGTAGAAGAGGGCAAGGTTTATAATGGTAAAGTTGTAAAAGTTGAAGACTTTGGATTATTCGTTGAACTATGGCCTGGTTGTGAAGGATTATGCCATGTATCACAACTAGCTTGGGAAAGGGTTGATAAACCATCTGACTTATTTAAAGTAGGAGATGAAATTATTGTTCGTGCTGAAGGATATGATAATCGTAACCGTTTAAATTTATCACGTAAATCTGCACTACCAAAGCCTGAAAAAAACGATAAAAAAGAGAAAAAGGGTAAAAAAGATGACAAGAAAGCTAAATAATCAAGCTCTATATAAACACTTTAAAGGTCATATTTATCGTATAATAACTACTGCCAAGGATAGTGAAGATTTATCTTTAAAAGTAGTATATCAAAATGTTGAAAATGGTGACACTTGGATTCGTGATTATGAAGAATTTCTTTCTGAAGTAGATCATACTAAATATCCAGATATAAAACAAAAATATCGTTTTGAAGAAATAAAAAAAGGTGAATAAATAATTATTCACCTTTTTCTTATTATATTTTACATATTTGGTTGAATAGCATTCACATTATTATTTACAGTATTATCAACAGTATTATTATCATAATAATTATAAATTGATTCATCATAATCATTAGAAATAGTTGTAAATAAAGCTCCAATTGGTGTTTCCATTAAAGCATTTGTAAACTCTTGTTGTTTTTGAGCTAATTCAGCATCAGTTAAAGTATCCGCATTATTAGTATTAATATTAGCAACTTCACTAGTCCAATCTTCATCAAACTTAAAGTTAAGACTTATAAATTCATCACCTTTATTAACTCTTAAATCAAAAGTATATTTAGCTCTTTCTTCATTAAGATCTTTTGTTAATTTTATATTACCTTTAACTTCATCTCCACCAATTATAATCGTATAATCAATATCAAAACCTTTATCATTCCATTGTTTAATATCTAAAGTACCAACTTCATCATCATTTAACTTAATCTTTACATTAGTACTAGATCCTTTTTTTACCCCAGAAACCAATAAGACATTTTCTGTTTCTTTACCAGTTTCAATATCATTACTATATACGTAAGAACCTAATTCAAATGAGTTACTATTAAAATAATAGAATAATCTAGATTCATCTTTATTACTTGTGACTTCAAATCCAACAATATCATTTTTTAAACCATAAGAATATATATTAATATAAAGTTCTTTCTCTTTAGTTTCTTCACTTACATTTTCTTCATCTACTTTGAACTCATCAAAACTAGTTTTTACATCATCTAATTCACTATCTGTTATCTTAGCAATAATTTCTAATGCTTTTTCATCATCTTTTAAACCATTTACTATTGTTTCTAAAGTTTTTACATATACATCATAAGTTACTGTATATTTATTATTCGTAACTTTAAGTTCTTCATTATTTAACTTTATAATAGCATCTTCTTTACTTAACTTACTTTCATCAATACTATTTATTAATAAAGTAGATAGTTTAGTTGTTAAGTATTCAATTTCTTCACTATTTAATTTCTCAGAAGTATTAAATATATCTTCAAATGATGAAAATAACTGAGATTGTTCTTCTAAATTAGCTTCTCCTAAATAAATATAACCTCTATAACTTGAATATTTAGCATATTTCTTATTATCTTTTAGATATTCATAATAACTATGTTCTGTACTAGAAGTATTATTTTTTATAATTAAACCTGATTGAAAAGTTTTAGCAACTGGATCTACTCCCATATTAATTCCATAAGAGTAACCTGTATAAGGTTTTAATTCTGAAATATTAGAATCAAAAGATGCCTCAATATTATAAATTGCTTTTTGATGTACTAAATCATTTATTGTAGAATTAATACTCTTAAAAGCAGCATTAATAGAAGTCTCATATACATTTTTAGGATCACTAAAATAAGTTTTTACTACGTAAGGATATACAACAAAATATCCTAAAGCACCTAAAATAGCTAGTATAATTAATATTATTATTACTTTGATACCACCATTTTTCTTTTTCTTTAAAGGTTCAGCAGAAGCAACGAATCCTACATTAGTTGCATCATTAACTGTATTTAGTGGAATACTTGGACCATATACTCCATTACTAGGAGCGGCATTATTTTGAATTGGATTTATTGGTGCTTGGGCAACAATATCTTGATTAACAACTTGCCCATTTACTTGTTGAGTCTGAGGCATTTGTTGTTCTTGTAAAACGGGTTGTTGTATCGGCTGTTGTACAGGTTGTTGAACGGGTTGCTGAACTGCTTGTTGAACAGGCTGCTGTACTGGTTGCTGTACAGTCTGTTGCATCGACTGTTGTATTGGTTGTTGTAAAGTCTGCTCTACTGGTTGTCCAACAACTTGTGGCTGTTGTTCAGGTATCTGTCCAACCTGCGATTCAACACCCCCATTATTAACTACTTGATTATTAAGTGCATTTTGCTGCTCAGGCATAGGATAGGCATTATTTTGTCCAGGATTTTGTCCAAGATTATTTTGTTCATTCATCAGAGTCACTTCTTTCTTATTCTATAATCTTACTATCTAAAATTATAGCATAAAGAAAAAAATAAATATACTAAAACTAAATAAAACCACCAACAATTTGTTTAAACAATTTACCAAATAAACTAAAAAATGAATGTTTATTAACACTTTCCTTGCTAACTAAGTCAATCGTTTTAACTTTTTTGCCATTATTGTCAATAACTTCTAAAGTACCAACAACATCGCCTTTTAAAATAGGAGCTTTAATATTTTTTCTTTTTATATTATAAGAATAATCCTTTTTGTCACCTTTTTTTATTAAATCATTGATTTCTTCTTTAGCTACCATTTCTCCGATATTCTTTTTTCCTCCTTTAATTTCTATTTCTCCTATAACTTGTCCTTTTTTTACAACATTATTAATTTTATAATTAGCAAAACCATAATTAAGCATACTTGTTGTATCATTACTTCGATGTTCTGATGAATCAACACCCATTGTTACCGTTATAAATCTTATTTTTTCCCGCTTTGCTGTTGCTGTAAGACAATACTTAGCATTTTCTGTATATCCCGTTTTTAAGCCATCAACCCCATCATAAAATCTTACTAATTTATTAGTATTAACTAACCATGTTTTACTACCATCTGGTTTTATAAGATAATCTTCATATAAAGACGTATAATCTAAAATTAACTCATGTTTCAATAATTCTCTAGCTATTTGTGCCATATCATAAGCTGTTGAATAATGATCATCTGTATCAAGACCATGCACATTTGCAAAATGAGTATTAACTAATCCTAACTCTTTTACTTTTTGATTCATCATCTCAACGAATTCATCTGTACTACCAGCAATATATTCCGCCATCGCCACCGCCGCATCATTACCACTAGCAATAGCAATTCCCTTTAATAGTTGTTCAACTTCTATCTCCATATTAGCTTCTAAAAAAACTTGACTACCACCCATATCAGCTGCATTTTGACTAATAGTTACCATATCATTTAATTTAATATTTCCTTTATCTATTTCTTCAACAATTATAAGCATTGTCATTAACTTAGTCATTGAAGCAGGAGCTTTTCTTTCATCTTTATTTAATTCATATAAAATAGTATTAGTTGTTGGTTCAATTAAAATCGCTGATTCACTATAAGAAGTTAATTCTAGTGCTTTAACTCTAATCATTCCAAATAGTATTAAGAAAATGATAAAAAAAATTTTTTTCATGAATTCACCCTAATAAAAAATATGATTAAAAATATTTTTTATTACTTCCCAAATAAAAAACATATGATATAATGAATAGTAGAAAAGAGGTTAAGTTTATATGAATGATGAAGTAAAGAAAGATTCTAATCTAAATACTGAAGAAATCCCTAAAAATAACAAGATAGAATCTGAAAAAACAACTTTAGAAACCCAAACTATAGAACAAACAAATACAGCCAAAGAAAATCCCTTAAATAACATTTTTAACAAATTAAAAAAATTTGGTCTTAGCAAAGTTATTGCTATTGCCGCAGTTATCGTAGTATTAGTAGCTCTTATTATTGTAAAAACAGCACTTTCTACACCAAAACAAGCATTTAAAAATGCTATAAACGAATTATATAAAGAAACTAGTAGATATCTTAATGATGCTGATGATTTCCTAAATAAATATAATTTAGAAAAAGAAACTGTAATAAATAATGTTGAATTCAAAATAGATAGTAACATTGAAGATTTTAATTCATCACTTGAAGAAACAGGTATTAATATAAAAGATACTACAATTAAAGCTAAAGTAGGCTATAACCTAGATAAAGAAGAACTTGTTTTTGGTGGTAGTCTTAAAGGTGAATCTGAAGAAATAAGCTTAGATGCTTATGCTATAGATGATAATGTTTATATAAAAACAAATTTATATGATGATATCATAAAAGCAGAAAATAGTTATGGTAGTCCATTTGCCAATATTGATGAACTAAAAGAATATAATAAAATAATGAAAAATTTAGATTTTAAAACTTATGATTCAATCTTAAAATCAATAACTAATGCTCTTAATAATTCTTTAAATTCTGATGATATGGAAAAAGAAAGTGATGAAATCGATATAGTTGATTCATCAGTTAAAGTAACAAAAAACAGTTATGAGCTAGATGACAAAGCTTTATCTAATATTATCAGAGATACTATTGAACAATTACTAGATGATAAAGATTTTATCGATAACCTAGCTGATACTTTAGATATTAAAAAAGATGATCTAGAAGATTCTTTAAAAGATTTAAGAAAAAGTGCTAAAGATATAGAATATGATGAAAAATTAGTTATTAACATTTATACAAAAGGTTTATTAAATTCCTTTACTGGTTTTAGTTTAGAAATTGAAAGAGATGAGTATTTTACATATTTTACTGATGGTAAAAATACTGAAATAACATTTGACAATAATCAAGAAGGATATAGTGAAACTAAAATAAACATTCAAGCAGTTAAAGATGGTAAAGAAACAGATGTTACTGTTAAATATAATGGAGAAGAAATAATAACTGCTACCATAAAAGAATTAAGCGAAGAAAAAGTTGACTTGGATTTTGAATTAAAAGAAGAAAAAGAAACTGTAGCTAGTGGAACAATTTATTTAACTGTTAAAGAAGAAAAAGATAATATTTCTGGCGACTTTGAACTACGCTTTGAACAAGATAAAGAATACTTAAATTTAAAAGGAAATTACAAAACTGAAATAGGTGGCAAATTAACTACTATTGATCCTGAAAAAGCTATAGATGAAAATGAAATAGACGAGAGTGTGTTAATGGCTAACTTAGAAGAAATAGCTAAAAAAGATAAAGTCCTAAGCTCATTATATGATAATTATTATGAATCAACTTTAGATTTAAATTATTATGAAATGGCAGTCGTTTATGGTACTGATGAGTTAAAAGAAATTCTAAGTAGAAAACAAGGAACAGTATTATACGTAGGGTCAACAGGACGTACATACGGAACTGGTGCTGATACAGCAATCTTTGACAATCTAGAAAAAGCTCAAGAAGAGTATAATTTCCATACTTATTACTTTAGTCAATACTATATTAATGACGAATTTAGATCTTTAGTTTCTGGGGTAACTCCTATATGTAATGCTAATCCTGAAAATAATACAACTAATACATGTACAGAGTATCCTACAGTTTACTTTATTAAGGATGGTAAAATAGTAGCAGCTGTTCAAAATACAATAACCAAAGACGAATTAACTAAATATCTTCAAGAAATAGGTATTGCATAAAAAACATAGACAATTAAAAAGAAATATTATATAATTAACTATAGTATGAAAAGGATGGTATAAATGAACGAACAAATAAAAGGAAAATATTTACCAGTTGGTACAGTAGTATTACTACGTAATGGTACAAAAAGAGTTATGATTAATGGTTTCTGTACTATGGATGCTAGCAAACCAGATAAAGTTTATGATTATTCAGGAGTATTATTTCCAGAAGGATCATTAAGTTCAGATCAAACTTTACTATTTGATCATGAACAAATTGTTAGAGTTGATCATATGGGATTAGTAGATCAAGAAGAACAAGATTTTAAAGTAAAACTTGCTCAAATTGTTGCTGCTAGTCAAAATGGTGCTAATCCTGCAACTCAAGGAACAACTCCAGCTACACCTGTAGCACCAGCTGCTCCACAAGCACCACAAAATCCTCAAAATCCAACAGGAATGTAAAAAATAACAATTACTATTTGACAAAAAATAGTAATTGTTTTATATTATTGGCAATATGTTGATTGGGACATAATATCTTATTCCCTTATTCCCAGTGATTCTAGAAGAGTGTGAACTAGATAATAATACTAAGATATTCCTACCCATGAATGGAATATGAAAATATTCCCGGATAATATCCGTTATCAAAAAGAGTAAATAAGGATGGTACCGTGCGTAAAAAGCACTCCTTTAGTACCATCCTTTTTTTATTCTTGAAAGGAGAATAACCATGTATAATCAATTTAAACGACCCTCATCCTTTTTTAATAATAAAAATAAAATAAAGGAGGAAATAAAATGAAATTAAATAATAGTTACTTTTTTACTCTTCGTGAAGATGCCAAAGACGAAGAGAGTACAAGTGGTAATCTTTTAGTAAGAAGTGGCATGATAAAAAAAGTAGGTGCTGGTATCTATATGTATTTACCACTAGGTTATAAAACTTTAAATAATATAATGAAAATTATCAAAGAAGAAATGGATAATGCTGGTGCTCAAGAATTACTAATGCCAAGTTTAATTCCAAGTGAGTATTATGAAAAATGTGGACGTGTTACTATTTTTGGTGATGATATGTTCAATTTAAAAGATCGCTATAATAAAGCTCATGTACTAGGCCCAACTCATGAAGAATTATTTACGATCGCTGCCAAAGCAATGGTTAGAAGTTATAAAGATTTACATTTTACTTTATATCAGCAAGCTGATAAATTCCGTGATGAACCAAGACCACGTTATGGCTTAATCCGTGTTCGTGAATTTATCATGAAAGATGCATATTCCTTTGATAAAGACGAAGAAGGTTTAGATAAATCATATTTAAACATGAAAAATGCCTATAATAAAATATATAATCGTTTAGGTATTGATTATAAAATAGTTCGTGCTGATAATGGGGCGATGGGCGGAACTCTTTCCGAAGAATATCAAGCCATAACTGATATAGGAGAAGATATCCTAGTTCTATGCCCAAATTGTGATTACTCTTCAAACTTAGAAATTGCTGAAACAATTTCATCTTTAGAACAAAATGAAAAAGACAAAAAATTAGAAATGGTTCATACACCAAATCAAGCAACTATTGAAGATGTATGTAATTATTTAAATATTGATGTAAAACATTCGGTCAAAGCATTACTTATGAATGCTGATGGTGAATTAGTAATTTGCTTTGTTAGAGGCGATCGTGAGCTATGCGAAACTAAAGTATGTAAACTCCTAGGAATAAAAGAGTTAAATTTTGCTGATGATGCCTTAATTGCTACAAGTAATGCCGTTCCTGGTTATACTGGTCCAATTAATTTAAATGCTAAAGTAGTAATTGATAAAGAAATTCTTCAAATGAAAAACTTCTGTTGTGGAGCTAATAAAGAAGAATATCATTATATTAATGCTAACTTAAAAGACATTAATTATGACCTTGTTGGCGATATCGTTAACGTTAAAGAAGGGGATAAATGTCCATGTTGTGGTAGTGAATTATACTTTAAAAAAGGTATCGAAATTGGTAATCTCTTTAAACTAGGTACTAAATATGCTGAAAATCTAGGTTTAACATATCTAGATGAAAATAATAAAGAAAATGTTGTTATCATGGGCTCATATGGTATTGGACCAGGTCGTATTCTAGCTAGTATCGTTGAACAAAACCATGATGAAAATGGTCTTATATTACCAATGTCAATTGCACCTTATCAAGTTGCTCTAGTTCAAATTGATATGAAAGATACAAAACAAACCGCCATTGCTGAGCAAATATATCAAGAATTAATAAAAAATAAAATAGAAGTTATTTACGATAACCGCGAAGAAAGACCAGGGGTTAAATTTAAAGATATGGATTTAATAGGTATTCCACTACGAATTACTGTTGGTAAAAAAATCAATGATAACTTAGTTGAATTAAAAGAAAGAACTAAAAAAGAACAAGAAGACATCTCAATATCTGATATAGTCCAAAAAGTTCAAGAAATAATTAAAGATAACTTAAAATAAGTTATCTTTTTTGTTATAATTAAAATAGGTGAGACTATGGATGAATTATTTCGTAAATTTTGTTACTATTATATAACTAAAGATAATACAATATCTCTTGATGAACTAAAAAAAGAATCTAAAGAAAATTTTAAAAAATATCAAAAAAAGGCTCAAAAGTACGTTAAAAACCTTCAAAAAAAAGTCCAAAAACTAGGCTACAACCTAGATTTTGAATCTTTTTGTAATCTCTTAGAAGAATATATTAACAAAAAAGATAATTTAAATGATTCTGCTAAAAAAGAATACTTAAAAATATTAGTTAGTTTATCTAAAATACATGATGTGAATCTTCGTGAAGAACTTGAAAGATATACTTCATACAAACAGAAAAAAACTCCAATAAATGAAAAAGAAATCTTTAAAACTTTCTGCCTTTACAACCTTACAACTTCTTCCGAAGCAAAAGATTTTAATAAATTAAAAGAATTATCTTTAGAAAATAATTTCAATTTTCATGATGTCTATGAAAAGTCTCTTATTTTTACTGAAGAAATTAAACAATTAACTGAAAAATTAGGTTTTACTACCCAAAAAGAAGATTTATATAAGATGATTGATACATACAATCAAAATAAACATTCCATGAATGATAAAGAAAAATCAATTTATTTAAAGATTCTTTTATACTTATCAGAAATATATAATATTAATCTTCGTTCTTTACTTATGCAAACTAATAATAAAGAAAAATCCTTAAATGAAACCAACTATAATAATCCATTAGATAATGATAATTTACTATCTACAATGTTAACTTCTAGATACCAAGAAGGATCCTTTAATCTTAATAATCTTATTCTTAAGGAAGAAAAAATAATCAAAGAAAAAAAGAATATTGATTATGAAGAACTTCAAGCTAATTTAATATTCAATTTATATAATATCTTTCTTGATAAATTTAATAATTATGCTTATGATGATTTAAATCCCTCATTCACGTCTTTAATTAATGAAGAAGATATATCTATTTTAACTGCTATCAAAGAAGAAGATATCTATCATATATTAAAAGAAATAAATAATAGAGAAAATCCTCACTATATAATTAAAAAATATAAAATAACTAATAATTTATATCAATTTATATCTCTAACAATAACAGATGCTGTTAATTTAAAAGAAAATCATCTTGGTCTTGGTAATAAATCATTATTTAATAATAATAATTCAGTATCAGAATACTCCATTTATATTAATGGTCCTGAATACGAAACTATTCTCTTCTTAAATGAATATATTAGAAAATGCATCCTAAATAATTTAAATTATGATTTATTAGGTCTTTCTAATGAAAAATATACTATTATATATGCATCTAAAGAAGACCTTAAAACTAAACTTGATATCATAAATAAAATTGCTTTAAGCCATCAAGAATGGATAGATAGTTTTGGTTTACCAATGCCTATGAGTAGTATAAATAATAATACTTTTTATGGTCTATCAGAGATAGGACTATATAATGAAGAAAAAGATGATTATATTCCATATATTGATTATATAAATAGCTTAGCAGAAGTTGCTTATTATCGTACTTTAGCTAAATTAGTTATTTCTAAAATTCCCGAAGAAAAAGCGATTAACATTTTAAATAATTTTATAATGTTAAATAATATTACTTTTAATAATACTAAGAACCCTATAGAAGCTAAATATAACGGCATTTCTTTTAGTACTATAAAAGATTTAATAAATCAATATATACCTACAATAAGTAGTAGTTTAAATATATATATGAATGATAATAAACAAAAAACAATTTTAATTAAAGAATTTAGAAAATCATTACAATACTTATCTAATATAATTGCTGGTAAAGAAAAAAAAGATAATAGCAATATTGCTTTTAATTTGATATCATAATCTTCTAAAGGAGTGATTTTATGAACAAAAAAATTAAAAGGTTTCATGAAGAACTAAAAAAAGCAGGTAAGGAAAAAGGTAAAAGTTCTGTTATTGTCTACTTCGTTTTACGTGCACTTGTTATAACATGTATGATTCTTGAATTTCTTCGTGGTGATTTAAATAATGCTTTTTTATGTCTTTTATCACTTGTTCTCTTCTTAATTCCATTCTTTATTGAAAAAAAGCTAAAAATAGAATTACCTAATACTTTAGAAATTATCATTATGCTTTTTATCTTCTCTGCTGAAATATTAGGAGAAATTAATAACTTTTATGGCTCTATTCCATATTGGGATACTATGCTTCATACCCTAAATGGCTTTCTTGCTGCCGGTGTCGGCTTTGCTTTATTTGATTTACTAAATAAAAATCTATCATCAATTAATTTATCTCCCATTTTTTTAGCCATTGTTTCTTTCTGTTTTTCGATGACAATAGGTGTCTTATGGGAATTCTATGAGTATGCATCAGACATGTATTTACTAAATACCGATATGCAAAAAGATCGTATCGTAAATGAAATAATATCAGTTAAACTTAATGAAGAAGGAAAAAATATTCCTGTAGTAATAGATGGAATAAAATATACAATTGTTTATTCTGAAGATGAAAATGGTAATTTAATAGAAACTAAAATTCCTAATGGCTACTTAGATATTGGTCTTATTGACACAATGAAAGACTTATTCGTTAACTTTATTGGTGCAATTTGCTTTAGTACATTTGGCTATTTATTTATCTTAAATCGTGATAAATATCATTTTCTATCTAACTTTATTCCTAAAAAGCGTGCTTAGCATGCTTTTTTCATTATCTTTTCATAATATCTTCATATTTAGGAGCTATGATAACATAAGCGACTAAGGAGGAAAAATGAAGATTGAAATAATAGGTATAAATACCATAAATGGTCTTAAATTAAAGAAAAAAGTAATTGAAATAGCTAATTGTATTGATGGTAAAATAACCATCAATTTAATTGAAGAATATAATATTCCTAATTTACCATTATTATATATAAATAATAAATTAATAAGTCAAGGAAATGTCCCACCTAAAAAAGAAATAGTAAAATATTTAAAAAACAATTATAAAGAATAAAAAGCTATGTTATAATGAATAATAGGTGATACTATGGCATCAGCAATTATTCATTTATGTGTTGCTAAAGAAGTAAATAAATATTTAAAAATGGATTCGTATAATCTACTTGTCGGCGCAATAGCTCCCGATATAGCCAAACAAATTGGTGAAACAAAAGAAATATCTCATTTCTTAGACCATACTAACGAAGACGATATTCCTAATATAGATCGTTTTTTAGCTAAGTATCGTCAAACTTTAACCAATCCTTTTAATATGGGCTATTTTATTCATTTATTAACAGATAAATATTGGTTCCGTGATTATATATATCAATATATTGAAAGATTTACTAATAATCAAACAAAAAAAAGAATAACATATACGGCAATAAGAGATGTTATTTATAATGATTATACTAATATTAATCTTGATTTAATAGATAAATACGAACTACCATTAGATATATTTTTTGAAGAATTTCGTCAACCAGAATCTGATATAACCGAAATTCCTCTAGATAAATTAAATATTCTAATAGATAAAATGGGCTTAATTATTGAAGATAGTAAAACTGAAAAAACATTTATGTTTGATACAAAAGATATCGAAGTATTTATTACTAATACTGTAAAATATATAATCAAAGATATAGAAATGCTAGGTATTAGTCCACAAAAATAATCTTTAAATATTATGAATGAAGTGGGTGATTTATTATGATTAGATGTTCAAATTGTGGAACTCATATGGAAGAGGGAAGTACTAAATGCCCTTTATGTGGCGAACCAGTTAATCAAGAATTATCTTCTAATACTAATTACAATTTATTTAATACATCTAGTAATGATATATTTAAATCTCCAACACTAAGTAACAATAAATCTTTTTTTCCTTCTAATAAGCATCTAAATAATGAAAAAAGTTATTTTAATCAGTCATCTAATAATAAAAAAGAAGAAAAAAAACATCTTGAAAAAAAGCAAAAATATCTTCTAGCTTTAATTGCTTTTATAATACTCTTAATTATAGTTGGTTGTATAATTTTTAATAATTCCAAAAAAGATGAACCAACTGATGATAACAAAATAGAATTATCTGATGTTCCAGATGCTGGTACTACTCAAAAACCACAAGGAGAAACAAATGATTCAGAAAATGAATCCCAAGTTCCTGAAACCCCAGCAGCCCAAGCAATGAGGTTCGGCAATTATAGTTTACAAATTCCCAATGGTTATAATGCCACTCAAGAAAATGATAATGCTATCACTTTAGGGAATATGGCCACTGGCTATATTATAACTTTTGAAGCCGGTCCATATAATATAGGAGCTTATCGTTTAAACGATAATGAAATGAAAGAATCTTATGAAAAACAAAATGCTACTGTTGAAAGAATTTATGATAATACGATATCTTCACATGATGTTCATATCCTTGAAGTTGACCAAGAAGGTACCAAGTTTATTATTGCTATCACTCCAAGTGTTGATAAAAAAGCCTATATCATAACATTATTTAATGGCTTTGAAAAAGATGCCTACGACTATGGTGCTTTAGAAGAAGCTCTACTTATAAGTGACAAAATTCAATTATCAAACTAAGATTATCTATGATAATCTTTTTCTTTACCCAAAACATTGACTATAACTACTAAATATTATATATTTAATATAGTTATAACAAAATAGCCGGTGATGAATAATGAAAATGCAAAAAAAATATATATTTACTTTAACTATAATAGGACTTATGTTTTTATTTGTTGCTTCTGTAGGAACAGGATATGGCTTATGGCTTGCTACTCACAATAATAGTGAAAAAACATCTACAACATTAAATTGTTTTAAAGTTTATTTTTCTAATAGTGGAATAATTGAAATGAAAAATATAGATTCTATAATAAATGAAGAAGGAATTGAAACAAGTCCTTATACTTTAACAATAACCAATGTCTGCGAGACAACCAAAGAACTACAAGTACGTTTAAATATTTTAGAAGATACTACTGTTCCTCTAAAAGGTTTAACCATTACTGCTGCTGGTAATATTTCTCAAGAAACAACAGCTTATGAAAATTTAGCAACTACTAAAACAACTGAAAAGAATGTAAAAGAAAGTAAATTAATAGGCTTAGTAAAAGTTGAACCTAATGAAACTGTTCGTACTAATATAAGAATATGGTTTGATGAGAAAAAAGCACCTAATATTAATCCTGAAGAAATATTAAAAGCAAAATTTGAATTTATTGATACCGAATCATCTATTAAATCATCTTTTAGTGAAATCCTAATTGCTAAAAAAAATGATGAAACCAAAACACCTACATATAATACAATATCTACTACTGAAGAAGGACTTTATAAAATAGGTGATACTTACTACTATCGTGGAGCTATAACTAATAATTATGTTAATTTTGCTAATCTAACTTGGCGTATTGTTAATATTAACAGTGATAAAACGATTAAATTAATTCTTGATAAATCTGCTGGCTACCAAGCTTTTAGTACAAAAACTAATGCTCCAGACTACACCGGTCTAAAATATATATATAACAATGTGGAAATAAATAATGATATTAACAATTATCTTCTTAATTGGTATACAACTAATATAACCAATAATAACTTAGATAAATATGTTGCTCCATTTAATTTTTGTAATGATGCAAGTTATTCAATTGATAATTTCCATACTTACTATAATGCATATAATCGTTTAGTTACTAATAAAGAACCATCTATAACTTGCGAAAAAAGAAGTGCTGATTATGGAGGAACATATAATCAAAAAGTAGGTTTATTAACTGCCGATGAAGTAAATATAGCAGGTGGCTTATATAATACCAATAATACTAGTTACTATTTAGCTAATGGTGAAAACTTTATAACCCTAACTCCAGCTGAATATTATAATTATAAAGCTTCAGTATTTGCTGTTAATAATAGTGGTGCTTTAGTTATTACACCAACGACAACCCAATATGGAGTTAGACCAGTAATTAATTTAAACTCTGAGTTAACTGTTAGTGGAGAAGGAACAATTAATAATCCATATACTATTGACATAGAATAAAACACTTTTACAGTGTTTTTTTAATTTATTCTAATATTTTTTTTCTAATTTAGTCGAACCTGTTTAAAAAGATATAAAAAGCCACTATATTCTATTTAACAGGTGATAAATATGACAGAATTAGAAACAATTATTAAACTTCATGAAAAATTAATATATAAAATAGCTACAAAGTTTTATCCTAATCCAGTTGAAGATCTATTTCAAGCAGGAGTAATAGGTTTAATAAAAGCTTATAACAATTATGTAGATAATGGAACTACTAAGTTTACTTCATACGCATATAACTATATATTTGGTGAAATGTATGATCTTAGTAATAATCTTCGTTCTATTAAATTAAATAAAAAAATTTTAAAACTATATAAACAAATAGAACAAACTAAATACCTTTTAGCTCAAAAGCTAAATTACATTCCTTCAACTAAAGAAATAGCTTCATTTCTTGAAATAGATGAAAACCTAATATCAGAAGTATATACTTGCACAAATAATATTATGTCTATAGATAGTAATGAAGAAGAAAAAAGACCAATATATGAAACAATATCAAATCCTCAAGATAACATAAATACTGATCATATCGATTTAAAAGATTCTCTAAATACTCTTAGTCAAGAAGAAAAAGATATTATTAACTATCGCTATTTTAAAGATTACACTCAAAGTGAAACAGCTAAAATATTAGGTATATCTCAAGTAAAAGTATCTCGTTTTGAAAAGAAAAGTTTAAGTAAAATGTATAATTATCTAAGTGCTTAACCAAAATAATAATGGAGGTAAACAATGAATAATAGAAAATATCAAAAAATGGTTAATGAACTAACCCCTAAAGAAAATCGTTTATCTAATATGTTAATATCTTTTATAACTGGAGGAATAATCGGTTTAATAGGAACAATTATATACGTAAATCTAGATAAGATATATGAACCAGAATTAGCAATATCCTTTATGTTATTAATTATAATAGGAACTACTGCTTTTTTAACCTGTCTTGGCATATCAGATACTTTATTTCAAAAATTTAAATGTGGTTTAATTATTCCAATTACCGGTTTTGCTCATTCTGTTAGTGCTTCTATTTTAGACTATAAAAAAGAAGGATTACTTAACATGGGTTCTAATGCTTTTAAATTAGCTGGTTCTGTAATTCTTTATGGTATCGTTAGTGCTGTTATCTTAACAATAATAAAGGTGATATTAAATGTCTAGTTTCAAATATAATAATGTTTATATAAAAGACTATGAAACCATAGCTGGTCCTAAAGAAAAAGAAGGAAATTTAGTCTATCAAAATACAATAGATAATTATTACTATAATGAAGAAAAAATAGAAGATGCTGAAATAAAAATGCAAAACTTTTGTTTAACTAAAATAATTAAAAGGAATAAATTAAATAATAATATAGAACTAATAGTTGGGGGAGATCTCCTAAACCAAATAACTATTACATCATATAATTTAGCTAATCGCCATCTTCCTTTTTTGGGCGTTTACAATGCTTGTGCAACATTTAATGAATCCTTAATAATTTTATCAACAATGATAAATCAAGGTAGTATAAATAGCGGTCTTGCTATTACATCCAGTCATAATCTAAATGCTGAAAGACAATATCGTTTTCCAATTGAATATGGTTCACCAAAAAAACAATATACGACATTTACAACCACTGGGGCAGCATGTACCTTATTAACAAGAGAGCCAACTAATATTAAGATTGAATCTTCTACAATAGGTGAAGTTATAGATTTTGGAATTAAAGATGCTACTAACATGGGAGCAATCATGGCTCCTAGTGCTGCTAATACCTTACATAAACATTTAACTGATTTACATCGTCCTCTTGATTATTATGATCTTATTGTTACTGGTGATTTAGGCAAACTAGGCAGTAAAATATTTTTAGACTTAATAAAAGAAGAATATAATTATAATCCTAAGTATTACATAGATGCAGCTAGTATTATATATAATGAAGAACAAAATACTTATCAAGGAGGTAGTGGACCAGTTGTTATTCCTCTTGTCCTCTTTAATAAAATATTAAAAGATAAAAAAAATAAAAGAATTCTTTTGCTAGCAACAGGATCTCTTCATAGTCCATTAATGGTTAATCTAAAAAAGAGTATCCCATCTATTACTCATGCTATAAGTATCGAGGTGATAAAATGATTTATTTAAAAGCCTTTATCCTTGTCGGATTTATTTCAATGATTGGTCAAATTATTTTAGATAATACAAAACTTACACCAGGTCATATCACTAGTATTTTTGTTGTAACAGGAGCTATTCTCTCATTTTTAGGTATATATAATCTAATTAGTGACTTTTCTTTTGTTGGTAGTAAGATCCCTATTATTTCCTTTGGTAATGCTTTATATCAAGCCGCTTTAACAGGATTTAATAACAATGGTTTTATTGGGATGTTTGATAATCTTTTAACGACAACTAGTAGTGGTATAAGTAGTGCCATTTTCTTCGGTTTCCTTTTTTCTCTTATCTTTAAGATTAAAGATTAATACTTAACATATGTTTACATATGTTTTTTTTCTTTTTTATTCAACTATTTTTTGATATAATAAAAAAGAAGAATGAAGGGATTTATATGGAAAATAAGGAATCAAAAATTGAATCTGATGTAAAGTCATCTCTTCCAAAAGTAAAACAAGAAGAAAACAAAGAAACTTCTTTACCAATAAAAAAAGAAGAGAAAAGCAAATCAACTTTAGATAATAATGTTGATTTTAGTTCTATTTTTAGTGTTGAATCTGAAGAAAATAAAGAAAAAGCTCCTTCGCCAACTAACGATATGCCAAAAGTAGAAAATGCTCAAGCAAAGGAAGAAAATAAAGAGATAGCATCTTTACCTAAAGAACCATCAACACCGAAAAAAACACCAAATCCTAATAGTTTCAATGGTCAAGAACGTCTTTTATATGAAATTAAACCAGAAAAAGAAGGAAATCCAATAGTTGTTGTCTTCTTTTTCCTCTTTCTTTTTATAACTATTGTTATACTTCCTTTTATTAGCAAAAAGCTAGATTTATCAATTTTCAGATCATCATCACCAACTCAAACTACTGAAGAAAAAGAAGACGAATATTATTATTTCAATAAATCTTCAGTACGAGCATCATTAGGTCAACTAGAGTTTACTAATTTCGTTAAATATAAAGAAAAAGATGAATATTTTATTCGTTTTAATGTTACTAATACTGATGAAAAACCATATCAATTTGATAAAAAGTATTATATCGTTCTTTATGAAGATGAAACAATGGTTTATCGTGCCTTAATTCATTCATACGATGCTATTGGTTCCCTAGGAGTATCAGAAGTAAAAGCAACTATCTCAGAAAAAGGATATAATGATGCTGATTGTTTTAAAATAGAAGAAATAAACGAATCACAATATCCAACAGTTAAATTGACTGAAGAAGATGGTGACTATCAGGTACTTACTTGTCATTATAATAATGATGAAATAAAATATTACTTCCTAGATGGTAAACTAGCTAGTTTAAAAGAAACTTTTACTGAAGAAAGAGATAATACAACAAGTTATAATGCTGACTTAATTAATTATCGTAATCTTTCTCTAGATTATAAAAAGATTGAAAATTTCCAATCAACATTTATAGAAGATAGTACCTCATTTACCATGATAAATACTATTAATCATAAAGATATACCAGATGCAACCTTATATAATTTAAAAACATATAAATTCTTTAAATACAACGAAAGTAAAGAAGTTGTATCATTCGAACTAGAAGCACAAGGCTATACATGTAGTTAGGGTGATAATATGACTTATAATTTTTGTGTCTCTGATTTTGAAGGTCCTTTAGATCTTCTTCTTCATCTAGTAAAAGAATCTAAGATGGATATTTATGAAATAAATATCCACGATATAATTGATCAATACTTAGAATTTATTCATAGTTTAGAAGAAAAAAATATTGATATTGCAAGTGAATATTTAGTTATGGCCTCAGAATTAATTCATTTAAAAAGTAAATTATTAATTAATCGTCAAGATGAAGAATTAAATGAAGAAGATGAATTTAATATAAACTCTGAAGAAGATTTGCGTAATAAACTTCTAGAGTATGAAAAATATAAAAAGTTAACTGAAAATTTCCATGAATTAGAGCAAAAAAGAGGGGAAGTATATACCAAATTACCAGAATCATTAAAAGAATATATAGAAGATTCTGGTATTCAAAAAGGGGAATACAACATCGAAGATTTACTAAATGCTTATAAATTATTCATTGAAAGAGAAAACTTATCTAAACCTTTAAATACTAAAATTACTAAAAAAGAAATTAGTGTTGATGATAAAATAAAAGATATACGTCAAATACTAAAAAAACGTCAGAAAATAAATTTTATTGAATTATTTACAGAGATAACAAAAGAAAATGTCGTTGTAACTTTCTTATCTATCTTAGAAATGTGTAAGAATAATGAAATCTTACTATCTCAAGAAGATAATTTTAGCCCAATTATGATAGAGAGATGTGAGTAAAATGAATTTAGTCGGAGTTTTGGAAGGAATATTATTTGTGGTTGGGGATGAAGGAATTACTCTAAACCAAATATGTGAGATATTAAACGTTAATATAGAAGAAGCTAAAAATCTTCTAGTTGAATTAAAAAAAAGTTATGATGAAGACAATCGTGGCGTTCGTATAAGCTACCTAGGAGATGCTTTTAAATTAACAACCAAAAAAGAACATAAAGAATACTATCGCAAACTAGTTGAAAATCCCGAAAGTAATACTTTATCGCAAGCGGCTTTGGAAACATTAGCTATTATCGCTTATAATCAACCAATTACTAGAGTAGAAGTAGATCAAATGCGTGGTGTAAGTAATACTCAGATGATTCGTAAATTAGTTGCTAAAGGTTTAATTAAAGAATCAGGCAAAAGTACAATGCCAGGACGTCCCAATCTATACGTTACAACAAGCGAATTTCTAGATTACTTTGGTTTATCATCTTTAAGTGATTTGCCAACAATAATAAAAAGCCCAGAAGAAGATAATAACGAGGAAAAAGACTTATTTACATCGATTTACAAGGAGAATGATAATAATGAATAACATAAATCTTCTCCTAGCTAAAGAAGAAGATATTTATAATGAAAAATATTCAAATCTTTCTCTAATAGAGAAAGAAATAACTGATAAATCAATAACTAATTGTCAATTTACTAAAATTAACCTAAATGAAACAATATTCAAAAATGTTTTTTTAGAAGATATAACTTTTATAAATTGTGATTTATCAAATACCCAATTTATTGAATGCAATTTTCGTAATCTTAAATTCCAAAATTGTAAATTATTAGGTACTAACATGTTAAATTTACATTTAACTAAAGTAAATATTAACAAATGCTTATGTAAATATCTAAATATAATCGACTCTAAAATAAAAGAATTAACAATTATTGATAGTAATTGCCAAGAAAGTAATTTCTATAATATAGAATTAAAAAAGGTCATATTTACCAATTGTAATTTTAATGATGCTGAGTTTGTTAAAACACCACTTAATGGTATCGACTTTAGCAGTTCCAATATATCAGGAATTCGTATGACAATTGATTCTTTAAAAGGAATTAAAGTAAATCAATTTCAAGCCCTTGAATTAACTAGTTTATTGGGAATAGAAATTGTAGAATAGGTGAAGTTATGAAAAAAAATATTATAATAACTATTTTAAGTATATTACTTCTAATTAGCATTAGTATAATTATTATTAATCATAATAGTTATGAAAAAGATTTATCTAATTTACAAGAAGAAATAAAAAATCTAGATAAGACAAGTTCTGTATATAAAGAAACTCTAGAAAATATGATGATTAATGATACTAGAGAAGAAGAGGAAACTCCTACAGATGAATATAGTAATATTATAAGTATAGATTATAATTCTTATCAAAAACTACTAAACGAAAATCAATCATTTATTTTAGTAGCAACTCAAGCATATTGTTCACATTGTCATGAATATAAACCTATTTTAAATAAAGTTTTAAAAAAACTTGGTCTCTTAGCTTATGAGGTTGAACTACAATCCCTAAAAGAAGAAGACCGTGAAAAATTCCTTGAAGAAACAGGTGTTACAGGAACACCTACAACACTTTTTTATAATCGTGGTATTACTGATTATGAAAATAGTTTTGTAGGAAAAATTAGTGAAGATGAATTAACAAATAAACTAAAAAACATAAAATATTTATCATAGTTTAAATTTTTATTTAACTTTTATTAAAATATGCTATAATATTTTATGTAATGCCTCCGTGGCGGAATTGGTAGACGCGCTGGACTCAAAATCCAGTGTTAGCAATAACGTGTGGGTTCGAGTCCCACCAGAGGCACCAGTTTGATAGGAAACTCGAACTTTTGTAGTTGGAGTTTTAATTTGCACAAAATTATGATAAACTATTTATATAAATTAAATTGTTTATGCAATTTAGAAAACACACTTGCAAATTGACAAAATCAATTTTATATTATTTGTA
>CALVJQ010000005.1 GCA_944332265.1 uncultured Bacilli bacterium | reverse complement strand
AATGAAAAGCCTTAAAAATAAAGGCTTTTTTGATATTTTGCACTATATCACTAATTAGAACTTTTTTTTCATACCCGGCAGGTCGTGTGTTCGAATCACACCGTCGCTACCAATTGTTAATAACTAGGTATTACACCTAGTTTTTTTATTTACTTAAATGTTATAATTATTTAAACAAAAAATAGTAATTTTTAGAGAGGTGATAACATGAGAATATTAATGATATGAGTCAGGCATAAACTTTGATTATGCCGAACAAAAAGGAGGCATAATATGTTAGAAATAAAAGATTTAAGTATATCTATTAATGGTAGATATTTAATTAAAAATTTAAACTTAGTATTAAATAATAATGATAAATTGGCAATTATAGGTGAAGAAGGAAATGGAAAATCAACTTTATTAAAATCTATTCTAGGAATATGTAAATATGTAGAATTAAGTGGAAATATTAATTTTAAAGGCAGTAGGATAGGTTATTTAGAACAATCTATAAATGAAGAAGATTTAAATAAAAAAGTTTATAATTTTTTATTTATAGATGAAAGAGACTATTATAATAAAATTAATAATTTTTATAAATATCTAGATTCAATTAATTTAAGTGATAAAATATTAGAGCAAACAATAAATACATTATCTGGTGGTGAAAAAGTAAAAATTAGTATCTTAAAACTATTATTAAATGAATATGATATTTTATTTTTAGATGAACCTACTAACGATTTAGATATCGAAACATTAGAGTGGTTAGAAAAATTTATTAATAGTACAAGTAAACCAATTATGTATGTTTCTCATGATGAAACACTATTATCTAATACAGCTAATATGATTCTTCATTTAGAGCAAATAAAAAAGCAAACTGAATGCAGACACACATTATTAAAAATTGATTACGATACATATGTTGAGCAAAGAATTAGAAAAATAGAAAAGCAAACACAAGTTGCAAGAACTGAAAAAAGAGAATTTACCAAGCAACATGAAAAACTGCAAAGAATAATGCAAAAAGTTGAACATCAGCAAAATACAATTTCAAGAAGTGACCCACATGGTGCTAAACTTTTAAAAAAGAAAATGCATTCTTTAAAGTCGCAAGAAAGAAAAATGGATAATACTGAATTGACTAAATTTCCTGATGTGGAAGAAAGCATTAATTTTTTCTTTGAAAACGTTGAGATCCCAAAAACCAAAAAAATAATTAATCTAAATATAGATGAGTTAAAAGTACATGATAAAACTTTATCTAAAAATATAAAATTAGAAGTAATAGGAAATGTACATCTATGTATTATTGGAAAAAATGGTGTAGGAAAATCGACATTAATAAAAATAATTTATAATGAATTAAAAAATAGAACTGATATTAAAGTAGGATATATGCCCCAAACATATGATGATATTCTAAATAGTTATGAATATGTATTAGATTTTCTTTCACCATATGGGAATAAAGAGGAAATTACAAAAGCAAGAAGCCTTTTAGGTAATATGAAATTTACGAAAGAAGAAATGGTTAGTAAAATAAAAGATTTAAGTAACGGAACAAAAGCAAAGTTATTTCTTGTTAAGTTAGTATTAGAAAAATGCAACGTTTTAATACTTGATGAACCTACAAGAAATGTTAGTCCCTTATCTAATCCAGTTATTAGAAAAGTATTAAGTGAATATAATGGAACAATTATAAGTGTATCTCATGATCGAAAATACATTAATGAAGTAATAGACAATTTATATGAACTAACACAAGATGGTTTAATAAAAGAAAATAAATATTGATATAATTAGTGTAATAAATTACACTTTGTGATAGTTAAAAACAATTTATTATTTTGAGTGTTAGTTTATGAAATAGTATAATGATATAATCGAACAACAATAAAAAATAATTATTGTATGCATAGTAAGTGGATTTATAATTTTAATTATTCTTTTTATTTAGAAATACATTTGTATAGGAGAGATAGTATGAAGAAATTGTTAAAAATAATTTTAGGGATTGTTGGGATAATATTACTATTTTTTGTAATTGATTTAATATGTATTTTTACAATTAATCGGCCTTTATTAGCTATTAAAAAAGATAATGTGTATAAGGGATTATTGTATGATACTTATATTTGCTCTGAGTATACAGTACCACAAATAAAAACGAAAGGTTCAAAATATACTTGTGTAACTATGAAATTTAAAGAAGAAGAAAGTAATGAGGAACATTTTTTAACAGCTAAAGTAGTTGAGGTTCATGATGGTTATATTATTGTTGAACCTAGTGAAGATGAAGAAGAAAGAAAATCGTCCGATAAATTTTATATTGATTATAAGAGTAATATTAATTATAAAAAAGGTCAAATATTGACTATAACTTATAGTGGAATAATACATGAAAGTTATCCAGCACAAATTGATGTTACAAATATTTCAATAGTAGAATCAAACTAAATTACATATTGGAAGTGGGGGGAGAATATGAAATTAATTAAAGCAAAAGATAGAAATCTACAACTTATAGATAAATTATTAGAAGTTTGGGAAAGTTCAGTAAGAGCAACGCACAACTTTTTATCAAATGAAGAAATTTTAGAAATAAAAAAATATGTACCAGAAGCATTAAGTGGTATATCTCATTTAATTATTAAAACTAATGAAGATGAAAATCCTATTGCATTTATGGGAATTGAAAACAATAAACTTGAAATGTTATTTATTGCTCCTAAGTATAGAGGCAAAGGAATTGGCAAAAAAATGCTTTTATACGGAATAGAGAATTATGGGGTTAATGATCTTGCGGTAAATGAAGATAATCCATTAGCTAAAGGATTTTATGAACACATGAGGTTTAAAGTTTATGAGAGACACGAGTTAGACGATCAAGGTAAACCCTATCCAGTTTTATATATGAGATTGGAAAAATAAATTACAATTTACCGATTAAATATCTTTAAAAAGTTTTAGTTATTTTTATAAAAAAATTCAAATTTAATTAAACTTACTTGAATTTATAAATATTACTAATTAGAGTTCTTTAAAAATGTCAGATAAGACGTGTGTTCAAATCACACATTCTCTACCAATTGTTAATAACTAGGTATTACACCTAGTTTTTTTATTTACTTAAATGTTATAATTATTTAAACAGAAAATAATAAGTAGAAAGTGAATGAGTGAAATATGTATGATAATATCGAGTATATCATTATTTTGTTAGGAGTAGTTTTAATTATATTTTTTATATTGTATCTAATTTTTAAAAATCCATTTAAATACCCGTATTTTAATTATTATTTTGATATTTCTGGGAAAAGAAATCCGGACGCTAAAAATTTACTTGATAATTTTTTGAATCAAGGAAACTTTATTATAATAAAAGAACATAATGAAAAAATAGAACAATGGAAAATAGAATGTAAAAAAAAGATAGAACAGAGTAAAATTAAAAAATATAGAACTAAGCAATATCAAAAAGTTTTAAATGACAAAGAGGCATATATATTTTATTTAACTAGAAATCAAACCAGATATAAACAAAAAAATTATATAAGAATGTCTTATAAAGTTGCAGTAACAGAATCTTACTTTAGTTGTAGCTACGACTATCTTTTTAATCGTAATGAGCGATTAAAAGCGATTAATTATGAATGTACACTTAAAGAATATAATAGTAACAATCAAAGAAAATTAATGACTAAAGAACTTAGAAAAGAAATAATTAATAGAGATAACTATACTTGTCAATTGTGTGGGAAATATATGCCAGATGAAGTCGGACTTCATGTAGATCATATTATTCCAATTTCAAAAGGAGGAAAAACTATTCCATCTAATCTTCAAGTATTATGTTCTAAATGTAATGGAAATAAATCTAATAAATAGTATACGAAAATATATTACAAATATGAATTTACCGATTAAATATCTTTAAAAAGTTTTAGTTATTTTTATAAAAAAATTCAAATTTAATTAAACTTACTTGAATTTATAAATATTACTAATTAGAGTTCTTTAAAAATGTCAGATAAGACGTGTGTTCAAATCACACAATCTCTACCAATTGTTAATAACTAGGTATTTATCTACCTAGTTTTTTTTGTTAAAATAAATTATTAAAGGAGAATATATATGAAATATTTAGGAAGTTCTACTATTGAAACAGAAAGATTAATTTTAAAAACTCAAACAATGAAAGAACAATATTATTTATGGCAATTACTTATTAATCCTGAAGTTAACAAATATTTTCTAACAGTTCCTCCCAAATATAGAACAAAACTTCTAGATTGGAACTTACAAAAAAAATATTATGAAGAAGAAATGAAACATGCTAATGATAAGGATATATTTAAATGGAGTATTTTTCTAAAAGAAACAGGAGAATGTATTGGTCGTTTATCATGTCATGAAAGAAATATTGAAGATGAAAACATTACTAATCCAAATATAAGAGGAGTAGGTTGGTTAATAGATCCTAACTATCAAGGTCAAGGCTATGCTACTGAAGCTGCCAAGGGAATGATAGACTATATGTTTCTAACTTGTGATATAGAAAAAATAATTACAGGGGCTTGTATCTTGAATACACCATCCTGGCATCTAATGGAAAAATTAGGCTTTGAAAAATTACCTAAAACTAAGATGATTCAATATACATTCCTTGATAGTCCCGTAGAAATATATGAATATTCCCTTTCTAAAGAAAAATATATCTCATTATTAAATAATGACTCTATTTCGAAAAGAGGTCAAAAATGATTAAAAGATACAACAATAAAGAACTTGATAAACTAGCTGAAATTCTAAAAAATGAAGGTGTAATCAGTATTCCTACTGATACAGTATATGGGATATGTGCAAGCATTAATTCAAAGAAAGCATATAATAAAATGTTAGAAATAAAAAATCGTCCTATATCTAAATCATTTCCCGTTATGTGTGCTAACAAAGAAGAAATTGCTAAAATAGCTAATATTAATAAGGTAGCTGATATAATAATATCTTCCTTTATGCCAGGACCAATTACCGTTGTTCTTCCTAAAAAAAATAATTTACCAAACTATATTACAAACGGAAAAGATACAATAGCTATTAGAATAGCCCCATCAAAAGATATTCAACAATTAATTATTAAAACAGGCAATCCTCTTTTTATGACTAGTGCTAATCAAAGTGGTCAACCAGTTTGTAAAACTTTAGAGGAAATAGAATTATCTTGTCCTTCTTTAGATGGTATGTTAGAAGGTCAACCTATATATGCTGAAAGTAGTACTATTATTGATTGTACTACAAATAATATTAAAATTTTAAGAGAAGGCCCTATAACTTTAGAAGATATAAATAAAATTATTAACAAATCTAATTAATATCTAGATTTGTTTTTTTATATGTTATAATCAAGTTATAAAGGACGGTAAGAAAAATGCAAAACTTAGAAACATTTTTAATAAAAGCTAAAAAACAAACTTATGCTAATGCCAATATTAAAAAAGCTCTTAGTACAAGAAATCAATCTAAAGATTATGAATATCAAGACGGTAATTATCTTTATCATGATACCTACTTTGGTACTACTAATTTTATTGGTGAAGAAGTTGTCTATCTAGATAATCAAATTTACTGGGCAATGAACTATTATGGTAAAACCTTAGATGATGATTATTCTGAAGAAGCTATGGATAAGGCCCTACGTCCAGCCTTAATGCATGTTGGTGAAAGTAAAAATGTTCTTCCAGTTAGAGGACCAAAAGAATATCTAAATGGTGAATATAAATATACTTTCCAAACAAAAGGGGATATAACTAATTTTGAGGGCGTAGAAACAATTTATAAAAACAACAAGAAAATATATGAACTTAAATGTCATGGTGGTTTAATCAAATAATATGGAAAAATTTTACTTAGAGATTCCTTCTTTAAAAAGAAAAGAAGAAATAATTGCTTATCTTAATGAATTCGTTTTATATAATTCAGATATAAATGGTTCAGGATTTTTAGATAAAATATTAGAAGGCTATTCATTTGAAGAATGTCTAGATAAATGTTTAAACATGCAATATCAAGAATATGCTAAAAAACTAAATAGACTTCAATCTAAAACCTTTCTATTAATTAGAAAAAATGATAATAAATTAATTGGTATGCTTAATATTAGATGGAATATACCTCCTAATATTCAAGAATTTGTTGGTAATATCGGTTATGGAATCCGTCCCACTGAAAGAAAAAAAGGCTATAATAAAATTAATTTATATCTTGGTTTAATCGAAATCCAAAAACTAGGTTTAAAAAAAATTTACCTAGATTGTGAAGATAATAATATAGCTTCGTATAAAACAATGGAAGCATTAAATGCTAAATTACTAAGTACAAAAATAGATCCATATGATAATTTATTAACTAGAATATATTCTATTGATGTTAATAAAACAATAAATAAATATCGAAGTACTTATCAAAAATATATATTATAGAAATTATTAAAAATTTTAAAAATTATAGATTAACAGATTATATATTATAAATCATATGTTATAATCAACTATAGAGAACTTTATAATAGAAAGGCATAAGGTAGATAAATGAATAGTGCATATCAAAAAAATATAGATGAAATATATAAAGATTATAATACTAGTAAAAACGGTCTTGATTCCAAGAGAGTAAAAGAATTATTAAGAATAAATGGTAAAAATGAATTAGTTGAAAAAAATAAAAAAACTAAATTACAAATCTTTTTAGATCAATTTAAAAATATTATGATAATCCTTTTATTAATAGTTGGATTTTTATCATTAATATATGCCATTATAAGTGGTGAAGATTTCTTAGAACCAATTGTTATTCTAGGAACCTCTTTAGTTAATTGCTTTATGGGCTTTCTTCAAGAATCAAAAGCCGAAGATGCCATTGGTAAATTAAAAAAATATTCTGCTAACTATATAACAGTTAAAAGAAATGGTAAATATAAAGATATAGATTCTAAAAACTTAGTAGTAGGTGATTACTTAGTATTAGAAGCAGGTGATAAAATACCTGCCGATGCCCGTGTAATTAAAAGCTATTTTGGTAAAGTAGATGAATCCATTCTAACCGGTGAAAGTTTAAGTGTAGATAAAGATGAAGATGTAATAAAAGAAGATGTTACAATTTCTGACCGTAAAAATATGGTTTATTCAGGAACAGTTTTAGTAGCTGGTAAAATAGAAGCTATAGTTGTCGCTACTGGAATGAATACTGAATTAGGTAAAATAGCTTCAGTAATGGATACTAAAGAAGAACCAATTACTCCATTACAAATGAAAGTTCAAAAAATTAGTAAATTTATTACAATTGTTGCATGTATCCTAGTTGCTTTTGTCTTAGTTTATGGTCTTATAAATGATTATGATGTCTTAAGTCTTGTCATGTTATGTATATCAATGATTGTTGCTAGTGTCCCTGAATGTCTACCAATTGCTATTACTGCAACTTTATCAATAGGTGTAAGTCAGATGGCTAAGAAAAAATCTATTGTTCGCAATCTAGCGGCGATTGAAACCCTTGGTGCTACCGAGATTATATGTAGTGATAAAACAGGAACCTTAACTGAAAATAAAATGGAAGTATCTAAAATCTTTGATGGTGGTAAAGAACTTACTCTAAATGATATTTCCCATTATCCTCGTCTTGTCGAAATAATCGACTATTGTAATACTGCCTTAATAAATGAAAAAAATGAATATACTGGTGATGCCGTTGATGTTGCATTAAAAGAATACATCGAAAAAAATAATGCTCAAGCTCCTAAACATCAAAAAATAATTGAATTACCATTTGATTCAGATCGTAAAATGATGAGTGCTATTTACCAAGTAGAAAATGAAAAAATCATATATACAAAAGGAAGCTTTGAATCAATTTTAGAAAAAAGTAATCGTCTTTTAATTGATAATAAAGTAGTTAAACTAACTTCTGAAAAAATAAAAGAATTAAAAGAATTTGAATCTACAATGTCCAAAGATGCTCTAAAAGTATTAGCTTTTGCTTATAAAGAAATTACTAAAGAAGTAAAAAACGAAGACGACTATTTTAATGAAGAAGAAAACTTAATTATTGTTGGTTTAATTGGTCTTAAAGATCCAGTAAGAAAAAATATTAAAGAATCTATTCAATCATGTTTAGATGCTAATATTCGTCCTATAATGCTAACTGGTGATAATCTTCCAACAGCTACAGCAATTGCTAAAGAAGTAGGTATATGTAAGAGTGATTCAGAATGTATTAATGCTACCGAACTAAATGGTCTATCAGAAGATGAATTAATTTCTTATATAAAAAAATATTCTGTCTTTGCTCGTGTTAGTCCCGAAAATAAACTACAAATAGTTAAAGCTATTCAAAAAACCGGCAAAGTAGTAGCAATGACTGGTGATGGTGTTAATGATGCTCCTGCAATCAAACTAGCTAACGTAGGAATTGGTATGGGGAAAAGTGGAACAGATGTTACTAAAGATGTTTCTGATATCATCCTTCTAGATGATAGTTTTAATACTATTACAACTGCAGTTTCTGAAGGACGTCGTATCTACGATAACGTAATAACTAATATTTTATATAATTTATCAAGTAACTTTACAGAAATATGTATAATTCTTTTTGGTATGTTAACAGGAAATACTATTATCTCAGCTATCCATGTATTATATATTGACTTAGTAGCTGATACTATTCCTTCAATAACTCTAGCTTTTGAAGGAGCTGCTAGTGATGTAATGAAAAGAAAACCAAATGGTCTAAATAAAAGAATATTTACTAAATTCTTTAGTGCTTTCTTAATAATTTCCGTTATTTTAGAAGCTGGAATTAGTTTATTTGTCTATTACTATTTTATTGACTTAGGTCAACCAATTGCCCAAACTCTTGCTTTATTAAGTGTTGTTATTAATGAATTTGTCTTTGCTTATAACTGTCGTTCATTAAAAGAACAAATTCATCATCGTGGAATATTCAGTAATAAATATTTAAATATTGGTATCTTTATTTTAATTCTTGTTCAGCTATTAGTTTTCTTTACCCCAATCGGAAAGATATTTGGTTTAGTAGTAATAACAATCCCTCAATTAATCTTTGTTATTCTAGTAAATATTATTTCTTTTATTGCTATCGAATTACTAAAACCAGCTGTAACTCGTTTATTTAAAGATGTTTAATATAAAAGAATAAAATAGAAATATTTTATTTTTTTTATGTTATTATATATTAAAGAAGTGATTATATGAAAAATAAAATAATAACTATCTGTGGTAGTTTAAGATTCCAAGAAGAAATAATTAATACTGCTATAAAGTTAGAATTAGAAGGATATACAGTTTTAATTCCTATTATTCCTTTAAATAATAAAATGTCTTTAACTAATAAAGAAAAAGAAATATTAGGTAATATTCATAAAGAAAGAATAAAAATATCTGATGCTATCTATGTTATAAACGTTAATGATTATATTGGTTCAGCTACTAAAAGTGAAATAGCTTATGCTAAAGAACATAATAAAGAAATAATCTATTATCAAAAATAATTATGTTATATAAAACATATTATAATTCACCAGTAGGTAAACTACTATTAGTAAGCAAAGATAACCAATTAATCGGTTTATGGCTCGAAAATCAAAAATATTATTTAGCTAATATTAAAGAAAAATTAACTTTAAAAGATAACATTCCTATCTTTATTCAAACCAAAAAATGGTTAAATGATTATTTTAATGGTCAAAAAAAAGATATTAAAGAATTGCAATTAAATCCCCAAGGGACCCCCTTTTCTAAATTAGTATGGCATTACTTAACCCTTATTCCTTACGGAACTACAACTACCTATAAAGAGATAGCTAATCAAGTTAAAAAGAAATTACAAAAAGAGAATATGTCTTCACAAGCAATAGGAAATGCTATAAGCCATAATCCTATTTCTATTATTATTCCTTGTCACCGTGTAATAGGTACTAATAATAATCTAACCGGTTATGCTGGAGGTATTGCTAATAAAATAGAACTATTAAAAATAGAAGGTATTGATACTACTAAATTACATTATAAAGGAGATTAAAATGTCTATTGAAGAAGAAATATTTAAAAAAAGTATAATTGATTATTCTAAATTAATTGATTATGGTTTTATTAAAAAAAATAATTATTATTTATATTCTAAATACATAATAAATAATACTTTTAAAATTATAATAAATATCTCTTCTAAAGGAATAATAAAAGGTCAAATATATGATTTAGCTTATAATGATGAATACTTAAATTATCGCATAAAAAATCCTAAAGGTCAGTTTACTAATAAAATATTAATAGAATTTATAAATTTACTTAATGATATAAAAGATAAATGTACTACTCCTAAATATTTTATTTCAAATCAAGCTAATAGAATTAGTTCATTAATAATTACTAAATATAAAGTATATCCTGAATTTCTTTGGCTAAAATATCCAGAATACGGTGTATTTCGTAATCCTAATACTAAGAAATGGTTTTGTATAATAATGAATATTAATAAAAATAAATTAATGAATGGGGAAGGTCAAATCGAAATAATAAACGTTAAAGTAGCTGAAAATAAAATTCCTACTTTACTAACCAAAAAGAACTTTTTTAAAGCTTATCGTATGAATAAAAATAAATGGCTAAGTATAATCTTAGATAATACTATAAAAGATCAAGAAATAATGTGTTATGTAAATGAAAGTTATCAATTTAGTATTCATAAATAATCCATTAATATAATGGATTGTGTTTTTATAATCCTAATGATATAATCTTTTATGGAAAATAATTTAGTAAGAGGTAATGACATGGAATATTTAATAACATTTATTGAAGGAATAGCATCATTTATTTCTCCTTGTATTCTACCAGTAATTCCTATTTATATATCTTATTTTGCTACTGAAAGTAAAAGTACCAAAAAATCTATTATAAACTCTCTAGGTTTTATAAGTGGTTTTAGTATTATTTTTATTTTATTAGGAGTCTTTGCTGGAACATTTGGTAAATTTATTCATCACTATTCTAATTATATGAATATTCTCTTTGGTATCTTTTTAATTATAATAGGTTTAAACTATATTGGATTAATCTTTATTAATTTTTTAAATAAAAGTAAAGGAATATCTAAGTTAAATAATAATCTTACATTTATAACATCAGTTCTATTTGGTATAATTTTCTCTCTATCATGGACACCTTGTGTCGGCGCCTTTTTATCTTCTGCTTTAATACTAGCTAGTACAACAGGTAGTGTCCTAAAAGGAGCATTTCTTCTTTTATTATATTCTTTAGGATTAGCTATTCCTTTCTTAGTTACAACTATTTTTCTAGAAAAAATGAAAACAACCTTTGATTTTATAAAAAAACATTATAATATTATAAATAAAATATCAGGTAGTATTTTATTACTATGTGGTATTTGGAATATTATAAAAGGAATAATTGGTCTAATTTAGGAGGTATAAAATGAATAAGAAAGTAAAACTAATTATTGAAATTATTATTTTTATAGCTATTTTAGGTATAATAACAGGTATCTATTATTTTAGTAGTTCTAATAAAGAAGAATTAGAAGCTGAAGCTGGTAGTGTCGGAGTTGTAAAAATAACTGATGAAAACTTCAGTCAAGAAATATTAAATTCAGAGCAACCCGTTATCCTAGAATTCTCCTCAAACTCATGTCCACCATGTGTTGCTATGTTAACAACCTTAATTGATATTGCTAAAAATAATAAAGATCTTAAAGTAGCTACTATCAATGTTGATGCTAAAGAATGTGCAGATACAATGGCTAGATATCAAGTAGATGGAACACCAACTCTTATGATTTTTGAAGATGGGGAAGTAACTTCAACTCTTGTTGGTGCTGTTGACAAAGATACTATCATGGCTGAATTAAAGTAGGTGGTTAATATGAAAAAAATATCTTTTATAATAATTTTATTAATGTTATTAACTTTAACAGGTTGTTCTAAATCACAAAAATTAACTTGTACTGCTACTGATGAAACAACCGAAATAAAAAAATATTCTACTTTAAATATAAAAGTAAAAAATAATAAAGTATCCGATATGAAATTTACTGTTGATATGATTTACCCAGAATCTTATCAAAACCAATTACAAGCAATGGCTAATAATATTAAGTCTAGTAAACCTTATATGGATGTAATCTTAATTAAAGATGGTATAAGATTAATAACTAATGATGATCCTGATAATAGTTTTATTGGTATTAAAATGGATCAAGAAATAACTTATAATGAATTAAAAGAAGTTTTAGAACTTCAAGATTATATATGTAAATAAGAATCACTTAATGATTCTTTTTTATTAATTTAGATACTATTAAATAGCTAATAAAAGAGTATATATGTACTATTTATATATAAATAACAATTTTTTTCTTACTAAACCAATAGTTTATAAAAATAAACTAACTTTCTCTTGTCTTTCTTCCTATATACATACTAAAATTACCATATAAAAAGAAAAGGAATGATAATATGAAAAAAAGTATGGGTGAAATAATTAGTACCCTAAGAAAAAATAAAAATATGACTCAAAATGAATTAGCCCTTAAAATGAATGTTACAGATAAAGCAGTTAGTAAATGGGAACGTAATATCTCCTGCCCAGATATTAATTCTTTATCCAAATTAGCTGAAGTTCTTGATACTTCAGTTGAAGAACTTTTAAAATCCGAAATAAAACAAGAAAAAAACTCTCATAATAAATTATTAAATCTTATTTTAATAGGAGTATCATTAGCTATGGGTATATGCCTAATTGTTACTGCTATACTAGGTAAAATTAAAACTAACGATGCTTTCCTTCTTATAGGTATAGGAATAACTTCTCTAGCTTTATATTTACTAATAAACAAAGATACAAGTAATTAAATTACTTGTTTTTTTATACCTAAAAAAATGATAAACTAATTATGGAAGTGAAATTATGAATAAAAATGAAATATATCAGTTCTTAGATAACCAAAATATAAAATATGAGATAACTAATCATCAAGCTGTTTTTAATGTTGAAGAAGTATCCCAAATAAAAACTTTGTTTCCTTATCAAGAACGTGGTGCTAAGAATCTTTTTATTTGTGATGATAAAAAAAATAACTATTATTTAATTACTATCAAAGAAGATAAGAAATTAGATTTAAAAGAATTTCAAAACCAAAATAAAACTCGTCGTTTAAGTTTTGCTAGTGAAAAAGACCTATTAGCTAAATTGAAATTAACCCCAGGTTCCGTAACTCCTCTTGGTTTATTAAATGATAAAAATAAAGAAGTTATCTTCTACATAGATGATTATTTCTTAAGTGATAATCAAATAATAGGAATCCACCCAAATGATAACACAGCTACTATCTGGCTTAAAACAAATGATTTAATAAATATAATAAAAAATCATGGAAACCAAGTTAACCTTTTTTCTTCTAATAAACACTTAAATCGATGTAAATGGTGTAATCTAAAAAATCCTCTATATATAAAATATCATGATGAAGAATGGGGTAGACTTAATTACAATGAACACTATTTATTTGAAATGTTAATTTTAGAATCTTTTCAAGCTGGTTTATCATGGGAATGTGTATTAAATAAAAGAGCATCTTTTAAAAAAGCTTATGATAACTTTAATTTAGAAAAAATCTGTGAATATGATGACAAAAAAATTAGTGAATTACTAAATAATCAAAAAATAATTCGTAACCAACTTAAAATAAAAGCTAGTATTAATAACGCTAAAATCTTTAAAGAAATAGTAAAAGAATATAATAGTTTTTCCAATTATTTAAAACAATTTACAAAAGGCAAAGTAATTTATGAAATAAATAAAACAACATCACCATTATCTGATGCTATAGCAAAAGATTTACAAAATAGGGGAATGAAATTTGTTGGTTCCACGATTATTTATTCATATCTTCAAGCGATAGGTCTTATTAACTCTCATGAACCAAATTGTTTTTTATCTAAAAAGACAAATTAAATAAAATTTATCTATAAAAGATAGTAAAACTTTGATATAATGAATTAGAAATTTTTATTTAGGAGGCTATTATGCAAGATTTAATAATAACTATTATGAACGACTTTGGGTATTTAGGAGTATTTTTACTTATTACTATTGAAAATGTTTTTCCACCAATACCTTCTGAGGTAATTTTATTATTTGGTGGCTTTATGACTACCTATACTAAATTAAATATTGTTCTTATGACTATCGCTGCAACCATAGGTTCTGTATTTGGAGCTATTATTTTATATTATATTGGTAAAATATTTAATAAAGAACGTTTAAAAAAAATCATCTCTGGTAAAATAGGTAAGATTCTTCGTTTAAAAAATAGCGATATTGATAAAGCTGATGAATGGTTTGATACTAAAGGGCAAAAAACTGTATTTATCTGCCGCTTTATTCCAATAGTTCGCAGCTTAATAAGTATCCCCGCTGGAATGAGTGAAATGCCTATGTTAAAATTTTTAATTTATACAACATTAGGTTCACTTATTTGGAATACTGTTTTAATAATAGCTGGTTCAATACTTGGAGCTAATTGGGAAAGTATACTTACTATATTAGATACATATTCACATGCTGTTCTAATTCTGTTAATAATTATTTTTGTTGTCTTTGTATACTGGTTTTATCGTAATAAGAATAAAAAAAGTCGTAAAAAAGCCAATTAAATATCAAACATATGTCAAAACATATGTTTTTTTATACGAAAAAAAATAATATATGTTAGAATAATGAATAGTTCTTTCTAAAAAACCAAAATATGTAAAGAACAGAGATTAGGTGAAAGTATGAAAAAAAGACAAATAATTTTAATAATAATCTGTTTAGCTTTGCTTGGCTTAACTATATCAACTAATTATATAACTACGAACTTAGCTCAAGAAAGAGTAATCAAAGAACAAGAACAAAAAGATTTAGAAATTGGAACCTATTCTGAATCATATTCCGATGAAATACCTTTAATGGAAGAAGGAGCAGTTGCTGGAGCCAATACCGAAAAAGAAGAAGAGACTAATAAATATAATACTTCTGAATTATCAATTATCATCTCTTCATCAATTATCTTTACTCTTGTTATTTTCTATTTAATAATTACTAAGTTTGGTAAATATTCTTTAAATAGCCAAATAAATACGACTAAAAAATTAATTTACACATGTACTCTTTTAGTTCTAGCTTGTTCTATTATTCCTACTTCATTTGTAATAGCTACAGATAAAAAAATATTAAATAGTTATGATACGAAAAGTATTACTGAAAAATCAATGGCTGTAATTGAAGTAACTAAAAATGAAAATGTAAGTAATTTACGTGAAATAAGTAAAGAAGATAACAAATCAGTTATTCAAGTATCTAATAAAGCTAAATATAATGCCACAAATCTTGAATTAACTAAAGAAAGTGGTAAATCAACAGACTTTGATAGTAGTACTCTATATGGTCTCAATTCGACTTTTATCGCTAAAGAAGGTAGTGAAATATTCTTAGAAGATAGTAAATTAAGTAGTTCTATTTTTTATTCTTCAGCCTTTTTTGCAACAGGTCTTGAAACGACAGCTACTTTAAATAATGTTGAATTATCTACAGACAAAGATAACTCAAGTGCTTTAAATGCCTCAAGCGAAGCAAAGATAGATATAAGTAATAGCGAAATTAAAACCAAAGGAAATAATTCTGATGCTATTAAAACACTTGATGCTAATAGTTTAATTAACATAAATGATTCAACTATTATAACCGAAGGCCAAAATAGTACACTATTATATAGTAAAGGTAAAATAGAAGCTTTAAATATTAAAGGAACTTCAAATTCATACCTTGCTATAATAGAAGATCGAAATTCTTTAGAACTAACAAATGCTAATTTAATAACTAATGGTCAAGATAAAACTATTAATGAATACTTAGGAGCTTTCCTAATATATAGCCAAGAATCAGCTAGTGCAAGTAATAACTATACTAGTGCTAAACTAGATATTATCGATTCTATTATTGAAATAAATAAAGATTCATCTTGGTATGATAAAACACCATTATTTTATTTAACTAATACAGAAGCTAATATAAATATTACTAATACAACTTTAAATTATGGTAGTGATATCTTACTAAAAGCTGTAGCTAATAGTGAATATGGAGATATAGGTGATAATGCTGCAAGTGTTACATTAACTGCTACTGATCAAGAATTAACTGGGGAAATAATTGTTGATTCTAATAGTAAAGTTCGTTTAAATTTAAATAATAGCACTTACGAAGGAAAAATAAATGTTGACAATTTATCAGCTAATGTCGATGTAACATTTGATTATGATTCAAGATGGGAATTAACTGGTGATTCTTATATTAATATTTTACAAATAACAAAGACTGATTATTTAAGAAAAAATGTCCGTAAATATATTCGTTCAAATGGTTATAATGTTTATTATAATTCGGCTAATAATGAATGGTTAGAAGGACGCACATATAATTTACAAGGTGGAGGCAAATTAATTCCGTTAGAAAGCTAGTATAACTAGCTTTTTTAATGCTATAATAAAAAAAGAAAAGAGTGATAAAATGGATGATTTAAAAATTAAATATGCTAATATAATTTTAAAAGAATGTTTAAATATAAAACCAAATCAACCATTATTTATAAGTGCAAATAATGAAATTAGCGACTTCATTCGCCTTGTAGCTAATGAAGCTTATAAATTAGGAGTTAAAGAAATATATTTTGATATTTTTGACCCTTATCTTAAACATGATGCTTTATTAAATCTAGAAGTTACTGATTTAAAGAAAATGTCATATTGGCATAAAGAAGAATGGAATGATTATGCTAAAAAAGGAGCAGCCTTTCTAATGCTTTCATCTGATATGCCTGGTTTAATGAAAGATATATCCGTCTCTAAACTAAATGAAATGACAACTTATAGTTATGAAACTCGAAAAGACTTTGACACTTTACGCGACAGATTAGAAATTCCTTGGTGCATTGCTGCTGTTCCTAATCTAAAATGGGCTCAAGAAATTTTTCCTAATGCTAAAGACCCACTAAATAAACTATGGCACGAAATTTTAAATATTTGTTTAATAAATTCTAAAGATGTCGAAAAAATATGGCAAGATAAAATAAATAAATTACATGAAAGATGTCAAAAACTAAATGCTTATCAATTTAAAACTTTAAAATACGAAAATTCTTTAGGAACAGACTTTACTATCGGCTTACCTAAAAATCATCTTTGGGCATCAGGTCGTGAGATTTTAAAAGATGGTTCTTCCGTTTTAGTTAATTTTCCTACTGAAGAAGTTTTCACATCCCCAACAGCTAATTCGGCTGAAGGGATTATCTATAGTAGCAAACCATTAGTATATCAAGATAATATTATTGATAAATTTTATCTTCGCTTTAATAAAGGACAATTAATAGATTGCAAAGCTAAAGTAGGGGAAGAAAATCTTAAAGAGCTAATAAATAGTTGCCCTAATATGGATCGCTTAGGTGAAGTTGCCCTAGTTGAATATGATTCCCCAATATCTAAATCTAATATAATATTTTTTGAAACATTATTTGATGAAAACGCTTCATGTCATCTCGCTTTAGGTAATTCATTTATTGAATGCTTAAAAGATGGCATAAATTTAACTAAATCTGAAATTTCTCAATATTATTTAAATTCTTGCCTTAACCATGTTGACTTTATGGTAGGAACAAAAGACTTAAAAATTACTGGTATAACACCTGATAATCATGAAATTACCATTATCGAAAATGGTAATTTCACTAAAGAATTTAAATAACTGTCAAATTAAAGTTAATTAACATTAAGTACCATCAGCTTTTTTTAAGAAATTGACTTCTAAAAAAATATAAAGTACAATATAAACATACAAAGGAGAAATTGTATGACAAATAAAAGACATAAATTACGTCTTAGAAAACAAGTTTTACTAACTTTACCTATTTTGTTATTACTTTTAATAGCGTCTTTAGGTTTCATGATAAATAAAAATAAAATATTTGCTAACGAAGTATCATCTAATAATCAATCATCACCAAATACCAAAGAAGAAACCAACTGGAATTTATCTGATATTTCATATATTCAAAAATTAGATGAGATGATAACTTCTCGCCAAAAAGATAATACAATTATTTACTATGCTGGTAATTTCAAACTTAATATTGAAAAAACATTAGAAATTGCTCATCGTTTAACTAATAATTTTACAGATTCTAAATATCTTGAAGATTATATTATCGCCCCTGACAACTTAGCTAAAAAAATTAAGCCATTTAAATCATTTGAAGCTGGTGTTGTCTACTTTGTTCGAGATCTATACCGTTATCCTGAAAGATATGGTTCATCAATTGCGGAGATTCGTCTAGATGAAACACCAACTACTAAGAGAAATATTATAGATGGAAAAATATATATGGATAATGGCTTAACATTTGAACAATATCTAGGTAAAATTTGTGATTTATACGATTTAGATAAGAGTATTGTTTTAGCAATTGTCCATGAAGAAACAGGAGTTATGACTAGTTCTTTATTTAATTATAGTAATAACATCGGTGGTTTAAGAGGAATAGGTGGCTGGATGAAATTCACAACTCTTGAAGCTGGAATAATAGCCCATGTGATTTCTATTAAATATTTCGTTGATAACTATAATATCGATTTATCTAGTCCAGATGCCGTTGCTAAACTATCTGGTGTTTATGTAAAAGGAAATGTTAATTCTTTCTCTGAATCATGGACTAATAAAGTAAATCACTTCCGTGAAAAAATAAATGAACAAGATTTATTTACTTATGAACAGTAAATAAATTTTTTTTTGCAATTTTCTCTTGCAATTTTCGTCAAAAAAAAGTACAATATGTTCTACATTTATTGACTTTCCAAGTCATTAAGTATATAATTAAATATATTATTGTCTTATAAAAGAAGATGGTGATTCTTTGGAACAATATTTTACAAATAACCCTGACCTAAAAAGTGAACTACGTACAATTATTTATAAGAAAGATGGGCAAACTCTGTCTTTTTATAGCGATAATGGAGTTTTCTCAAAAGATAAACTAGATTATGGCAGTACCTTACTTTTAGAAACGGTTTTAAAAAATGTTAATAAAAAAAATTTAGATATATTAGATGTTGGCTGTGGATATGGCTTCTTAGGTATATCACTAGCTAAATTTTTAAATGCCCATGTAACAATGTGCGACGTTAACAAAAGAGCTCTTCACTTAGCTAAACGGAATAGCGAAAATAACAATGTTAAAAGTTTATGCCAAGTGTTAGAAAGTAATATTTATGAAAATATTACTAATATATATGATTTAATTATAACGAATCCCCCAATCAGAGCAGGGAAAATAGTAGTTTATGGCATCTTAGATGGAGCAAGAGACTATCTTAAAGAGGATGGTGAGCTCTGGATGGTTATAAGAAAAAATCAGGGAGCTAAAAGTGCTATTGAACATTTGAATAATATCTACAAATGTGAAATAGTAACTAAAAGCAAAGGCTTTTATATTATTAAAGCCAAAAAACATTGACAACAAACTTTACATCACGTAAAATTATAAATTGGTGACGTATTGTTTTTTCGTCAAAAAAACAGAAAAAAATTAGGTATAGGGGTGAAACATAATGGCTAAAATGGCAAAATTTGGCGACCATAGAGAAAGAAAAACTTTCTCAAGAGTAAAAAACACCTTAGAATTAACAGATTTACTAGAAATTCAAAAGAAATCTTATCAAAGATTTCTAGAAGAAGGAATCAAGGAAGTATTTGAAGATTTATTTCCTGTAGAAAGTTTCACTGGTAATATTTCCCTTGAACTTGGTGATTACTATTTTGAAACTCCAAGATACACAGTAAAAGAAGCAAAAGAGCGTATGGTTAACTATGCAGCTCCATTAAAGGTTCAAGCTCGTGTATTTATTCATGAAACCGGCGAAGTAAAAGAACAAGAAATCTTCTTAGGCGACTTACCATTAATGACAGATGCTGGTACTTTCATTATTAATGGTGCTGAGCGTGTTATCGTTTCTCAATTAGTAAGAAGTCCATCAGTTTATTACAAAAAAGAAATTGATAAAAACGGTAGAAAAATTATCTCTGGGGAAATAATCCCTAATAAAGGTACGTGGCTAGAATATGAACTAGATGCTAGAGATATTTTCTATGTTCGTATTGATCGTACTCGTAAAGTTGTAATTACAGCTTTCTTAAGAGCTTTAGGTTTATCTACTAATGAAGAAATTCTTGAAGTATTTGGTGAAGATAAATACTTAATTAATACTTTAGAAAAAGATAGTACAAAAAATTCTGATGAAGCTTTAATTGAAATTTATGAAAAATTAAGACCAGGAGAACCAGCAACACTAGATTCTGCAAAGAACCAATTAATTACTAGATTCTTTGATAAATTCCGTTATGATTTACAAAAAGTTGGACGTTATAAATTCAATAAAAAATTAAATGTTTTAGATCGTTTATTAGGTCAAAAAATAGCTGAAGATATTAAAGATGGTAAAGAAGTTATCGTTCCAAATGGAACTGTTATAACTAAAGATATATTAGAAAAAATTCGTCCATTATTCCAAAATGGTTATGGTCTAAAAGAAGTAACTATTAACGAAGAATTAGATGAATATAATAAAATTCAAGAAGTTAAAGTATATGATAAAGACGATGAAACAATTATTCACAAAATAATTGGTAATGATCAAAGTATTGATTCACGTCGTTTAACAATTTCTGATATCTATGCCTCTGTATCATATTATTTAAATCTTCAATATGGTATTGGTAATGACGATGAAATCGATCATTTAGGAAATAGACGTGTTCGTCAAGTAGGTGAGTTAATTCAAACTCAATTCCGTGTAGGAATGTCTCGTATGGAAAGAGTTATTCGTGAGAGAATGACTACTCAAGAAATTGATACCGTAACTCCTAAAACCTTAATTAATATTCGTCCAGTTACAGCTTGCTTAAAAGAATTCTTTGGTAGTTCTCAATTATCAAAATTCATGGATCAAATTAATCCAATTGCTGAATTAACTGATAAAAGACGTCTTTCTTGCTTAGGACCTGGAGGTCTTTCAAGAGAAAGAGCAGGTATGGAAGTTCGTGACGTAAACCCAAGTCACTATGGTAGAATTTGTCCAATTGAATCACCAGAAGGTCAAAATATCGGACTTATTACCTCTTTAGCATCTTATGCTAAGATTAATGAATATGGTTTTATTATGACTCCATATCGTAAAGTTGTTGATACTAAATTAACTGACGAAATAGTTTATTTAACTGCTGATGAAGAAGCAGACTATTATATTTCTCAAGCAACATTAAATATTGATGACGATAATAAAATAGTTGATGATAAAGTTATCGCTCGTTTAAATGGCGATACCGTTATGATTCCAAAAGAAAAAGTTAATTTTGTCGATGTTGCACCAAACCAAATCGTTTCAATCACAACAAGTTGTATCCCATTCCTTGAACACGATGATGCGACTCGTGCCTTAATGGGTGCCAACATGCAACGTCAAGCTGTTCCATTGCTAACAACTGAAGCACCTATTGTTGGAACTGGTATGGAATATATTGCTGCTCGTGATTCAGGTTCAACAATTGTTGCTAAAGCTGATGGTGTTATCGAATATGCTGATGGTAAAAAAATAATTGCTAAAACAGCAAATGGCGAAGATATCTATTATCTAGCTAACTTTGAAAGAAGTAATGATGCCTCTAATATTAATCATCATCCATTAGTTAAAAAAGGTGATAAAATTCATAAAGGCGAAGTTATTGCTGATGGTCCATCAACAGACAAAGGTGAATTAGCTTTAGGAAAAAATATGACAATCGCTTTCATGACATGTAATGGTTATAACTATGAAGATGCTGTTGTTTTAAATGAAAGATTAGTTAAAGAAGATGTATATACATCTCTACATATAGAACACTATGATATCGATTGCCGTGATACAAAATTAGGACCAGAAGAAATTACAAGAGATATTCCAAACGTTGGTGAGGAAGCTCGTAAAAATCTTGATGCTAATGGTATTGTTCGTATCGGAACAGAAGTTAAAGATGGCGATATCCTAGTTGGAAAAGTTACTCCAAAAGGTGTTCAAGAATTAACAAGTGAAGAAAAATTACTACATGCTATTTTTGGTGAAAAGACTCGTGAAGTTCGTGATACAAGTCTTCGTGTAGACCATGGAGCAGGTGGAATCGTTCATGATGTTAAAATATATACTAAAGAAAATTCTGATGAGCTAGCTGCTGGTGTTTCAAAAGTAGTTCGTGTATATATAATTCAAAAGAGAAAAATTCAAGTTGGCGATAAAATGTCAGGTCGTCATGGAAACAAAGGTGTTATCTCTCTTATCTTACCAGAAGAAGATATGCCATATTTACCAGATGGTCGTCCAGTTGATATCGTTCTTAACCCACAAGGTGTTCCATCACGTATGAATATCGGTCAAATCCTTGAATTACATTTAGGAATGGCTGGTAAAAAATTAGGGTTACATTATGCTACTCCAGTATTTGATGGTGCAACAATGGATGATATTAGTGCTGAATTAAAAGCTGCTGGAATTGATCCAGACGGAAAAACAATACTATACAATGGTCGTACCGGTGAACCATTTGAAAACCGTGTATCAGTTGGTGTAATGTACATGATTAAGTTACATCACATGGTAGATGATAAACTACATGCTCGTTCAACTGGCCCATACTCAATGGTTACTCAACAACCTCTAGGTGGTAAAGCCCAATTTGGTGGTCAAAGATTTGGTGAAATGGAAGTTTGGGCATTATATGCTTATGGTGCTGCTCATGTTCTTCAAGAAATGATGACCGTTAAATCTGATGATGTTGTTGGCCGTGTTAAAATTTACGAAGCAATGGTCAAAGGTAAGACTCTAAGTCAAGCTGGAATGCCAGAAAGCTTCCGTGTATTATTAAAAGAATTCCAAGCTCTAGGTTTAGATATCCAAATAGTAAATGAAAACGATGAAATATGTGATATTCAAGACTTAGAACATGAAGATGAAGACGAAGCTATTTCAATAAATGAAATAGGCAAAGAAATAATCGAAACTGAACCACCAGAAGAACCATCTGATCCTGAAAATTTAGATGAATTAGAAGAAGAAGATGAATTTGAAGAAAGTTTAGATGATATCGATTATCCAGGTGAAGAAGAGGAAGGTGAAGAACTATGATAGATGCTAACAGCTTTAAAGGTATCAAAATAGGAATTGCATCTCCTGAAAAAATCAGAAGTTGGTCTTATGGCGAAGTAAAAAAACCTGAAACAATCAATTATCGTACTCTTAAACCAGAACGCGATGGATTGTTTTGTGAAAGAATATTTGGACCATCTAAAGACTATGAATGCTCTTGTGGTAAATATAAAAGACTAAGATATAAAAATGTAATTTGTGATAGATGTGGAGTAGAAGTTACTAGTTCAAAAGTTAGACGTGAACGTATGGGACACATTGAACTAGCTTCTCCATGTTCACATATCTGGTTCTTTAAAGGCGTACCATCAAAAATGGGTCTAGTTCTAGATATGTCTCCTAGAGATCTAGAAGAAGTATTATATTTTGTTAGCTATGTTGTTATTGACCCAGGTCAAGCACCATTAGAGAAAAAACAAACTCTATCAGATAAAGAATACCGTGCATACTATGAAAAATATGGCAATACTTTTAAAGTAGGTATGGGTGCTGAAGCTATTCAAGAATTATTAAAAGAAGTAGACGTTAGTAAAGAAGTTGCTGAACTAAGAAAAGAACTAGAAAATACTACAGGTCAAAAAAGAATTCGTTTAGTAAAACGTCTTGATTGCTTAGTTGCTTTTGAAGAATCTGGAAATAAGCCAGAATGGATGATTCTAGAAGCCTTACCAGTAATCCCACCAGATATTAGACCTATGATTCAACTTGATGGTGGTCGTTTTGCTACTTCAGATTTAAATGACTTATATCGTCGTATTATAAATCGTAATAATCGTTTGAAAAAATTATTAGAATTAGGAGCTCCTACAATTATCGTTCAAAATGAAAAACGTATGTTACAAGAAGCTGTTGATTCTCTATTCGACAATGGTCGTCGTGGTCGTAGTATAACTGCTGCTGGTAATCGTCCATTAAAATCTTTATCAAGTATGCTAAAAGGAAAACAAGGACGTTTCCGTCAAAACTTACTAGGAAAACGTGTTGATTACTCTGGTCGTTCTGTTATATGTGTAGGCCCAAACTTAAAAATGTATCAATGTGGTATTCCAAAAGAAATGGCTCTAGAATTATTTAAACCTCATGTTATTCATGGCTTAGTTGAAAGAGGCTTAGCACATAACATTAAAGGAGCTAAAAAATTAATTGAGAGTCGTGACGAATGTGTATGGGATGTTGTTGAAGATTGTATAACTGAACATCCAGTATTACTAAACCGTGCTCCAACTCTACATAGACTTGGTATTCAAGCATTTGAGCCAAAATTAGTAGGTGGTAAAGCAATTCGTCTTCATCCATTAGTTTGTACAGGATTTAATGCTGACTTCGATGGTGACCAAATGGCTGTCCATGTTCCATTATCTGAAGAAGCTAAAGCTGAAGCACGTTTATTAATGCTAGGAGCTCAAAACATCCTAGATCCTAAATCAGGTAAACCAATTGTTACGCCTTCACAAGATATGGTTTTAGGTAACTACTATCTATCTATTGAAGAGCCAGGCGAAGAAAATGAAGGTAAAGTATATAAAAACTCTAATGAAGCTATAATGGCTTATGAAAGAAAAGAAATAACTTTACATACGAGAATTGCTATCCCAGTAAAATCATTTAAATATAAATTATTTACTGATGATCAAAAAGATAAATATCTTGTTACAACAGCAGGAAAACTTATCTTTAATGAAATATTACCTGATTCATTCCCTTATATAAATGAAGCAAGTAAAGAAAATATTGAAAATATTACTCCAAGCAAATTCTTCTTAAGTATGGGAACAAATATTAAAGAAGCTATAGCAGAAATGAAACCTGTTGATCCATTTATTAAAAAGAATTTGTCACAAATAATTGCTCAAATATTCAAACGTTACAAAACAACTGAAACATCAGCAGTTCTAGATGCCATGAAAGATTTAGGCTTTAAATATTCAACAATTGCTGGAATCACTGTATCAGCATTTGATATTCAAGAAGCTAAAGATAAAAATGAAAAAATCGAGGCTGCTCAAGAAAAAGTTGATAAAATTAATAAACAATATCAAAGAGGTTTAATTACTGAAGAAGAAAGATTTAACAATGTTATTCAAGTATGGAATGATACTAAAGATGATGTTGAAGCAGAGTTAAAAGGTATCAGTAGTGGCGACCACAAAAATCCAATATTCATGATGATGAACTCTGGAGCTCGTGGTAATGCTGGAAACTTTACTCAATTGGCTGGTATGCGTGGTTTAATGGCTAAACCAAATGGTCAACCAGTAGAAATTCCTATTAAATCAAACTTCATCGAAGGATTAAACGTTTCAGAATTCTTCTTAAGTACTCATGGTGCTCGTAAAGGTTCTGCCGATACAGCTTTACGTACTGCTGACTCTGGATATATGACTCGTCGTTTAGTTGACGTAGCTCAAGATATTATTGTTAAAGAAGAAGATTGTGGCGCTATATCTGGTATTGTAGTTGAAGACTTCATCGATGAAAAGAGTGGAACAGTTATTGAATCACTTGAAGATCGTGTCATAGGTCGCTATACAGCTACTAAAGTTATAAATCCTGAAACCAAAGAAGTTATCGTTGATCGTAACGAAATGATTAATGAAAACTTAGCTAAAAAGATTGTTAAAGCAGGTATCAAAAAAGTTGAAATACGTAGTGCTCTAACTTGCAAGAGCCAATATGGCGTATGTCAAAAATGTTATGGACGTAACCTAGCAACTGGTAATCTTGTTGAAACTGGTGAAGCTGTTGGTGTTATGGCTGCTCAATCAATTGGTGAACCAGGTACACAACTTACAATGCGTACTTTCCACTCAGGAGGTGTTGCTCATGGTGGAGATGCCGATATTACTCAAGGTCTTCCACGTGTAGAAGAGTTATTCGAAGCACGTAATCCAAAAGCTAAAGCAACTATTTCTGAAATAACAGGTAAAGTAGTAAGCATAGAAGCTGCTAATGGTAAACATAAAATTGTTGTTCAAAATGATGTTGAATCTCGTGAACATACAACTCTATACAATTCTAAACTTCGTGTTGAAGTAGGCCAAGATGTTGTTGCTGGTGAACAATTAACTGAAGGTTCAGTAAGTCCAAAAGAATTACTAGCAGTAACAGATCCTATTACAGCTGAAAGTTATATCTTAAAAGAAATCCAAAAAGTATATAAATCTCAAGGTGTTGATATTTCCGACAAACATATCGAAGTTATCGTACGTCGTATGATTTCTAAAATGAAAATTATCGATGGTGGAGATACTGATTTAGTAGAAGGATTATCAGTTTCAATTCACGAATTTAATGCTGCTAATAAACCAGTAATTCTAAATGGTGGAGTACCTGCTACAGGTCGTCCAATTATGTTAGGTATTACTAAGAGTTCTCTAGAAACTGATTCATGGTTATCAGCTGCATCATTCCAAGAAACAACTCGTGTTCTAACTGAAGCTGCTATTCGTGGTAAAGTTGATGACTTAAGAGGTCTAAAAGAAAATGTTATTATTGGTAAATTAATCCCTGCTGGTACAGGAGCAAAACAATATAGTAACATTGAAATGATTCTTGAAAAAGAATTCATGAGTGATGAACCAAGTGAATTTCTTGAAGAACAACTTATAGATGACGAAGAAATTAAAGAAGAAGCTGCCATTTTAGAACAACAAAATGAAAGTGCAACTAAAGAAACTATTGAAAATGATATTGCTGAACAATTAATATAAAAATGCGAATATTCGCATTTTTTTATTGGAAAATTTTACATTTAAAAAAATCATTATATTGATGAAGATTTAACTCAAAGAGATTTAGACCAGATATATAGAAAATTATTAGTTCACACATAGTGGTTAAAATATCTTTATAAATTATTTGGCTATCACAAATCTAACAATGGTTATATAAACAATGGTATTACTAAATTCCATTCATTTAATTTTACAAGACAAACAACATCTAATCCTCTAGAATTAAAATATAATTTAATAAAAAAAGAAAATAAAATTATTACAATATTGTCACCATTCTCGCAAAATGCTAAAATATTATTGAGGGATATATATGGAAGTTAACAAAAAAAAGAAAGCTATAATTCAAGCTCACGCTAGTTTGAAAATAGATCGTATTTATATTAGTCCGAATTATTTACGTAATTATGTTAAAAACAATCTATCTCCTAATAACAGTCGAACATTAAAATTGAAAAGAGGTTATCAAAATGGGGCTAACACCTGAAAAAAGAAAAGAGTTACTATCAGCTTGGGAATCATACTTTTATCCAGGAACTCAGACTTTAATAAATAAATATGGTATTACAGATGCTGAAGAACTAAAAAATAAAGAAGCTGAAATATCATTTGAAAAATTAGTAGAATTATATGAAAATCCTATTGTTGGTGATTTTGACTCAGAACACTTAAGAAATATTCACTATTATATTTTTTCTGATTTATATGAGTGGGCTGGCGAATATCGTTACGTAGATATGCAAAAACAAACCGGTTTTACTAAATGGGAAAATATTCATGAGTACCTTAGTAATGAATTAAAACTAATGCATGAAGAATTAAAAAACATTCATTCAATTCATGATTTAGCTATTTTCCTTTCAACATATTATGTTCAATTAATGGCTATACATCCATTTCGTGAGGGAAATGGTCGTAGTTGTCGTGAATTTTTACGAGAACTAGTTGAAGAAAAAAGTAAAGAAATGCCATTTGGTCCAGTAGAATTAGATTGGACTAAATTCAATGGTGATGTCGTTTTAGATAATATTCAATTAGCATTAGCTTTTAGAAGTGCCATAGACAATGAATTCCTAAAAGCTATTGTAAAAGTAACTCCCGAAGAAACTCTTAATTCAAATAAAAAATTGTGAGCAAATGTTACTCTCACAATCTTTTTTTATATTACTGTTTTGACTTTATTTTCTAAATATAATTTCAAATATTTATCAGTTACAGCATCTATTTCTTCTTCACTAATTCGTTGATATTCTTGACCTAATGATTTATATATTTTATATGCTTTTACATATATTGATAAAGCTAATAAGGCCGTTTGTAAATCTACGACTTTTGGTACTAATAAATCAATATCTACTACAATATCGCCATCATAAATAGGAATTGCATATGATGTCTTACGGGCAATATTTATATCTGTATCAACTATCTTTAAACGTTTACTTATAAACTTCCAAAAACTTTCTTCATATCCTAAAAATTCTTTTAAACTATCTTCATTTTCACATAATGCTATAACTTCTTTAGCATAACTAGTATCTTGAATTAGAGTAGGGAAGTCCTGTTTTCTTCTAATTCCTCTAAATTCTTGTTTCATCTCACAGGCTTCTTCAATATCATCCATAACCTGATAGTAATAATTTACTGTCTTATCATTAGTTTCATCTAATAAACCAATAACTAATAAAGCTGAAAAAGGATCAATTACATCAATATTTCTTAAAATATAATTCAATAATTTTCTTTCTTCTTTAAGAATATTAAACATTTCCTTAATAATATTCAAATTATCCTTTGTTATTTTACTTTTACTTCCAAAAGCTATTAAAGATTTAATATAGTTAGAAAGCGAATAAGTTGTAACTAAATATAATTGTTCTGCTGATCCACTTTTCATTTCTTTAATATCTTCAAGTAAATCTTTTAAATCTTTTTCTTGTTCTATTGTTCTCATAAAAATCTCCTAGAGCTTTATTATACTTCTTTTGTTAAAAAATGCAATAAAAAAAGTCCTTTCGGACTTAATATGTTCATTGGTGGAGGATGTGGGATTCGAACCCGCGACCCCCTGCGTGCAAGGCAGGTGCTCTAGCCAGCTGAGCTAATCCCCCAAGAACATATCCATAATATCATATAATTAAGGGGCATGCAAGCTTTTTTTTCAAAAAATATCGATAATTTGCTCAAAATATAAATAAAACCCATCATTCAATACTATTTTATGATTTTCTGGCCTAAAAATCTTTATTTGGCCTTTCTTTTTAAATACTTTTCCACTCTTATAATAAGTTAAAAAAATCACTTCTTTTCTTCTCCATGCTTTTACTATTTTATCCTGTAATATATTAAACTGATCCTCTGATAAAATAGGCATTTCTATCATATTCTTTTCTTTTAATACTTCATTTACCATATACTCCCCAGGAACAACGGCATTAAATGGCTGCCATTTTACATAATCCCTTTTTGTTTTCACGCACTATGACCTCCAATTTTCTTATTTCTTTCTTTAATTGTTGAATCTTCTAATAAAGCTGAAGCTTTTACTAAACTATTTTTTCCAAATTGCTTTTTAATTTCATCTATAATTTTATTCTTTTCGTCTTCTAATTCTAAATCTTCTAATTTATCAAAAAGGCTTAATTGGACACTATTTTTATTAACTAAATTTCCCAAACTAACACCAACTTTACGTATTGGTGCTCCTTTATAAAAACGTTCAAATAATAAAAAGCATCCATCTAAAATCGTTTTTTCTGAATCAGTAGGAGCATCTAATTTCATCACATGATAAAAACCTCCACCAATACTTTTTGAATAGCCAATTGCTAAACCAATTACACAAGCTTGTTTATTATTAGCTCTTAATCTTCGACAAACCACTTCAACCATTTCTTTAATAATAATCCCCACATTATCACGATAATAATCTTTAAATAAAACTTGACTATTAGAATAAGATTTATCTTTAGGTTTATAACTATTCATTTCTTTAATCGTTGAATTATCTATTCCATTAGCATGTTCCCATAATTCTAATCCCATAACACCAAATAAATCTTTTAATTTGTTTTTATCATATCTTGCAATATCTCCAACTGATTTTATTCCTAAAAGATTTAACTTCTTTTCCATTCTTGGACCGATTCCCCACATTTTAGATAAAGGAGCTATCATCCATAATTTTCTTTTTACATCTTCAAAATTCCATTTTGCAATGCCATTTTTTTCTAATTTAGCTTCAATATCCATTGCTACTTTTGCTAATAATATATTTGGTCCAATTCCACAAGTTGCAGTAAGGCCAGTTTTTTCTTCTATCTTTTTTAAAATATCCATCGCTAATTCATAATCTGTTTTTTTATACATCTTAAGATAAGAAGTAACATCTAAAAAACATTCATCAATTGAATAAACAAATAAATCCTCTTTAGCAATATAATCTAAGTAAATACTAATAACTTTCTTACTATATTCTATATACAAACTCATTCTAGGTGGCACAATATAATACTTTATATTTTTAGGTATTTCAAATAATCTTCCTCTTGATTTAACCCCCTGTGCTTTTAAATAGGGAGTTACAGCTAAAGTAATAGCTCCTTCGCCTTGTTTAGGATTAGCAACAACTAAAGGGACCTTAAAAGGGTCAATATTTCTTTCTACACACTCACAAGAGGCAAAAAAACTTTTTAAATCGATACTTAATATATGTTTTTCCATACTATCACCACAAACATTTGTTCACTATAATTATATCTTAAATTTTTCTATTATTCAATGTTAATAAATTCCAATTAATTAAATCTTTTAAATCTATCATAAATTTGTTATCATATAAAAGGTGATATAATGAAAAAAATAATTATTATATTTATTATTATTTTATTAATAACTAGTTGTCAAAAGAAAGAGGAAAATAAAATGTCAGAACCACTTAAACAAGATTTAACTATTATTGCTAAAAATGATGATGGAACAATAAAAGAGGGAACATTAGAAGGATACACTTTTACTGAAACTTCTAAAGAAACAGATCGAATAAAAATTGAAATGGATGATGGTCGTATCATCTTAGCTGTTTTATCTAATAAAGATACCCCCATAACAATTGCTAATTTTAAGAAATTAGTTTCTGAAAAATTTTATGATGGTTTAATTTTTCACCGTGTTATAGCTGATTTCATGATTCAAACAGGTGATCCAACTGGAACAGGTATGGGTGGTAGTGAAGAAGAAATAAAAGGTGAATTTGAAATTAATGGAGTTGAAAACAATCTATCGCATACTAAAGGAGTTTTATCTATGGCACGTCGTGGCGGTAGCCCAGAGACTGCTGAAACTATGAATTCTGCTTCAAGTCAATTCTTTATTGTCCAAGCTGATTCTACTTATCTAGATGGTCAATATGCTTCATTTGGTCGCGTCTTTGCTGGTTTAGATGCTGTTGATGATATTGCTTCTGTTTCCACTGATTCTAATGATAAACCAACTACTGAACAAAAAATAAAAACAATTCGTTTTATCGAAATAAATAAAGAAGATAATTAAAATCTTCATATAAGCTTATAAAAAGCTTTTTTTTATTTCTAAAAGATGATAAAATATAATAGAAGTATAGGTGATAAAGATGGAAGAAAAGAAAACTAAAACAAAAAGTGGAACTAAAAAGACAACTTCAACTAAAAAGAAAACAACTACTAGTGTAACTAAAGCATCAACAAAAGCAACACCTAAGAAATCGTCAGCTACTAAAAAGACTACTAAAAAAACAACAACCCCTAAAAAAGTTGTTAAGAAAACTCCACCTAAAAAAATAACAACACCAAAAGAAGAAAAATTAGAAGAAAAGAAAACCACTTCTGAAAGCTTAGAAAAAACTATTATTTTTGACGGTAATCAAAGTAAAAATATTCTTGAAGTAGTTGATAAGTTAGAAGAAGAAAATGTTTGTTTAGATGATAAAGTTATTAAAAGAAGTAAAATAAAAAAATATATAATTATTATTTTAACAATTTTAATATTTGTTGTAATAGGTTCTACAATTGGTTACATTGTTAATACGCATATAAAAGAAAAAGAAAATAATCAAACTTTAAATAGTAATATTTATAAAAAAGTAAATGCTAATTACAAAACAATAAATGATATTGAAGAAAATAAAGATTCATCCTTAACAGAAGATGAATATGAAAATATTGAAGATATTACTTTAGCAGAATTTGAAAAGAAAAACTACAATAAAGAAAACATGACAATCTTTGTATCTAGTACTACTTGTTATCATAGTATTACTTTTGAATCTGTAATTGATAAAGTTTATGGCTCTCTAGATAAAAAAATATATCGTATAAATATTACATCTCTAACTGATGAAGAAATCGAAAGATTTAGAACATACTATGCTTTCAAAGTTACACCAACAATCTTTACTATTAAAGATGGTATAGTAACTTCTGAAGTAACTGGAACAATGACTGAAGAAGAATTAACAACATGGGCTAAAGAAAATTCTATTTAAAAATAACTATAATAATTTGTTATAGTTATTTTTTATTTAGTTATAACAAAACCTTGACAATACATCTAAAAAGTATATAATAAAAACCAATTGAAAAGGGGGTTTATTATATGGCTTTACCATGTACAAACCTAAATCTAAATTTATATCGTGTCTTTTATACAGTAGCTAAAACCAAAAGCTTCTCTGAGTCATCACGTACTCTTCATATCTCCCAACCAGCTATTTCTAAACATATTCAAAATCTTGAATATGAATTAAAGACTCTTTTATTTTATCGTACTAATCGTGGGATAGAATTAACTAAAGAAGCCAAAGACCTTCTTGTTTATGTTGAAAAAGCCTATAACTATTTAATGTTAGGTGAAAGAGAATTACAAGCTAATCAAGAATTAAATAAAGGAAAAATAACAATTAGTAGCTCAGCTTACATAAGCATTTATTACTTAGATAAATACTTAAAAAAATACATTGCCATTCATCCAGATACTTCAATAAAAATTCTAAATAATCATCATTTAAATTCACAAGAATTATTATCTCAACATAACATCGATTTTTTATTTAGCCCTTTAGAGATAAAAGATTCTAAAGAATATAAATCAATTCTTATTGAACAAGATGAATTTTGTTTCGCCTATAATAAAAAATATGATTTAAAAGAAATAACTACTCTTGAAGAATTAAGTAAATATCCTTTACTTTTACCTTCTTCAAATACTATATCTCGTCAAAACTTAAATCAAATTCTAACCACTAAAAATCTAAATATTACCCCAATTGTCGAATTAGAAGATAATCAAATTCTTCTTGATTATATTAAAGAAGGAATAGGTATCGGTTATATTGAAAAAAGTATGATAAAAGATAATCCAGATTTAGAAATAGTTCCTCTAGAAGAAGAACTACCAAAAGAAAATATTTATCTAACTTATAATGAAACATCTTTATCATCTTCTGGACGTGAATTTATTAATATGATTAATACTAAAGCAACAAATTAGTTGTTTTTTTTTAGTAAGAAATAAATACCCCCTAGAAGTATAATATAAAAAATGCTAAAATATGGGAAGGTGAGGAATAATGTTAAATATTCAAAAAGTAACAATTAAAGTAAATAATAAAGAAATACTAAAAGATTTTTCTTTAAAGATAAATGATGGTGAAACACATGTCCTAATGGGACCAAATGGAGTTGGTAAAAGTACTATTTGTCGTTCATTACTTAAAGACCCTAATTATCAAATAACAAGTGGTAGTATAACCTATAAAGATCAAGACCTTCTTTCTTTATCCACAACAGAAATAAGTCGTTTAGGTATTTTAATGGTTAGTCAAAGTCCAATAGCTATCGAAGGCGTAAGTAATGCTGAAATGCTTCGCTTAGCTTTATCAGAAAGAACAAAAGAACATATAGACATCTTTAAATTTTCTAAAAAAGCTAAAGAAATATGTCAAAAACTAGGTATTCCAGAAAACTTTTTACATCGTGACATTAACAATGGTATGTCAGGTGGCGAGCGCAAAAAAAACGAACTTCTTCATATCTGGATGCTTGAACCAAGTTTTTTAATTCTTGATGAAATAGATTCTGGTTTAGATGTTGATGCTTTAAAAGTTGTTTCTACATCTTTAAAAGAATATCAAGAAAAAACTAATTGTTCTATTCTTTTAGTAACTCATAATCCTCGTATTATCGAAATCTTAAAACCAGATTACATTCATATTATTAAAGATCAAAAAATTAGTTTTACTGGAGATGCCTCTTTAGCTAAAGAAATAGAACAAAAAGGTTTTAAGCAATTTTTTGCTACTAAAGCCCAAGAAAGTAATGATTAAAATGAATAAATTAATAATAGATAAAGAAAATAATGTAGAAATAAAAGACAACGTTCTTGATTTAATAATTAATGTTCCTAAATTAACCTTAAATATTAAAGGTAAAGTTCTAATAAATGAAATAGCTATTAAAGATAATGAATCATTAGAATTAACTATTAATATAGAACCAAATAGTTCCTTAATTTATAATCGTTTTATGATTCATCAAACCATAAATAATACTTTCATTTTAAATCAAGAACATCATAGCGAAGCAATATTTAATTACTCTATAATAGCTAAAGATAAATGCAACTTAACATTTAATAGTAATTTATTTGGGAATAATAATAAAACAGATATTAAAATAAAAGCCATAACAGAAGATAAAGGATGTTGTAAAATAATATCAACTGCTGATGCTAAATCTAAAATAAAAGACAACAACTTAATTGAAAGTATAAAAATATTAACTCTAAATGAAGAAGAAAATATTTGTATTCCTAATCTTTTAGTGGCATCTAATGAAGTAGAAGTAAATCATGCTTGTACAATAAGTAGTATTGATCCTAAATATTTATTCTATTTAAATAGTAAAGGAATAAGTACTGAAAAAGCTATATCTTTAATAAAAAAAGGTTATCTTCTAAGTAATCTAAACATAAATGATGAAATTGCATCATCAATTAAAGAATTAATAGGAGGTGAATAAGCAAAATGAATCGCGAAGAATTCCCTATGTTAAAAACTCAAAACATATATTTAGATAATGGAGCTACAACTTGGAAACCTCAATGTGTAATTGATAAAATAACAGATTATTATACTAATTATACTGCTAATGCTCATCGTGGTGATTACGATATATCTTTAAAGGTCGATAATGAATATGAAAATGCTCGCGATTTAGTAAAAGAATTTATTAATGCTAAGACTCGTAAAGAAATAATTTTTACTAGTGGAACAACTGATTCTCTAAATATAATCGCTGATAGCTTCTTTAAAAATAATCTTGAACCAGGAGATGAAATTATAATAACTGAAAGTGAACATGCATCAAATGTTTTACCTTGGTTTAGATTAGCTAAAACAAATGGCATTATAATTCGTTTCTGTCCATTAGATGAGAATCATTATGTTACCTTAAATAATTTAAAAAAAGTAGTTAATAAACATACTAAATTGATTAGTCTAGCTATGATAACTAATGTTATTGGTGATTTAAGACCTATTAAAGAAATATGTGAGTTTGCTCATCAAAACAACATTTTCGTTGTTGTTGATGGTGCCCAAAGTGTTCCTCATATTAAAACAGACGTTCAAGATTTAGATTGTGATTTTCTTACCTTTTCAGCCCATAAAATGTGTGGTCCAACTGGTATTGGTGTTTTATATGGTAAATATGAATTACTTGAAAACATCGAACCAAGAAATCTTGGTGGAGGGATGAATGAATCATTTGACACTATTGATGAAGTATACCTAAAACCACTACCTACTAGATTAGAAGCTGGAACTCCTAATATTGCTGGCGCAATAGGATTAGGAGCAGCTATTGAATTTATTAATAAAATAGATATTGATAATATAACTAATCATGAGCGTACTCTAAGAAAATATCTCGTAACTAAATTACAAGAAATACCTCATATAATTGTTGTTAATGAAGAAAGTGATAGTGGTATCGTTGCCTTTAATGTTGATGGTATATTTGCCCAAGATGTTGCTGTTTATTTAAATAAATATCATATTTGTGTTCGTGCTGGTAATCACTGCGCTAAGATTTTAAAAAATGAAGTAGGGGTAAAAAACACTGTTCGTATAAGCATATACATTTATAATACTAAAGAAGAATTAGATAAAGTAGTAGAACTATTAAAAGATAAAGATAAAATACTTAGAGAAATGATATAGGTGATAAAAATGTTAGATCCTGAAATAAAAAGAGAAATTATTATGGAAAATTATCAAAACCCAACTAATCGTCAAAAAATAGAAGATAAAAAGTACAAAGTAATAAAATCAAAAAGTGAAACTTGTATAGATGATATTGATTTATATATTTTATTTGAAAATGATAAGATAAAAGATCTTTATTTTGATGGTGAAGCTTGTGCTATATCAACCTCAGCTACATCTATTATGATAAAACTATTAATTGGTAAAACTATTAATGAAGTTAAAAACATTATGCAAAATTATTATAATATGATAAATGAAAAACCATATGATGAGGAATTATTAGGAGAAGCTAATTGTTATGAAGATATCTATAAACAACAAAATAGAATAGGTTGTGCTACAATTCCATGGCATGGAATTGAAAAAGCTATAGCAGAATATGAAAGCAGTAGAAAATAATCTACTGCTTTTATTTTTTTTATGTATAAATCATCTAAAAAATAAAAATACTATATATAGAAAGGATGATTTAATGAAACAAGTACCAAATATAATTTCTACAAAAGATTTATCTTATTTAGAAGATATGTTTAACTGGCATTTTACTTTATGTAAAAAAGCATATATGTATAAAGAAGAAGTAGAGAATGAAAACATTTCTAAATTTATTAACGAAGTACATAAAAAACACAAAAAAATATGTGAAAAAATTCTTACTATTTTAGGAGGTACAGAATAATATGGCTAATAAAATTTGCTGTGAAGAAACAGAAGTTTCTAAAACGATTACTTTTAATGATCGTGATTATTTAAATGATATTTTAAGTAACGAAAAAGAAATAACGAAAAATATGTGTACTTCCTTAACTGAAGCTAGTAATAATAATTTATATAATGAATTAACAACTATTTATAATACTTGTATATCTCTTCAACAAGAAGCATATGAACTAGCATGGAATAATGGTTGGTATAAACTAGAAGAAGCTGAGAAAACCAAAATAACTCAAAAAGTTAAAGATTTACAAAAAAAACTAGACGAATTATCTAATTAAAATAAATATCGTCTTTTTTTATGTTAAAATAAATAAAGAGTAGGTGAACAATATGAATTATTCTAAAAACAAAATATCAATATCTAAAATAGTAGTAATTATTACAGCTATAATTCTAATTATAATCCTATTCTTAATCTTATTTTTAAATATTAGAATATACAAAATAAATGGAACTAGTATGTCACCAACTTTAATTGAAGATGAATATGTTCTATCATATAAATCTTTTTATAATAGAGGAGATATAATAGCTTTTCATTACAAAGATAATGTTATGATAAAAAGAATAATCGGTTTACCTAATGATATTATAGATATTGATGAAGATGGTAATATCTATATAAATGATGAACTACTAAATGAACCTTATTTACCTAATAAAGCTAAAGGAGATATTGAAATAACTCTTCCTTACAAAGTACCTTCTAATAAATACTTTGTATTAGGTGATAATCGTGCTGATTCCTTAGATAGCCGTAATATTCATATTAGTTCAATTAGTGAAAATGATATTATTGGTACTGTAAAAGTATCTCTAATACCATTAAAAAAAATCAGTTAATTCCCTAAAGAAAGATATTTATGTTATAATGTTAAAAGAGTAGAGGTGCTTATATTATGGATAGAAAACAACTAATTATAGCTCATATAAAAGAACGTTTAAGTTTATTAGAAGAATTAGGTAAAGAATATAGTGAAGAAAAAATAAATTCTTTAGCTGAAAAATTATCTTCATCTGATAAAACTTTAACTGAAGTATGTACTTTAATTGATAATAAATTCTCTAATCAAGTACGTAAAATAAACCATAATAAATATTTAGCTTCCTTAAAAGAATATTATTTAGCTAGTATTGATAAATTAAAAAAAGGTAATAACTGCTATCTATTATCATATGAACAAGGCGTTAAAGTCCTAGAACAAGCTTATATATCTGATATAAAAGATGTAAATCCATACTTAAAACTAGTTAATATTAATAATGATAAAAAAGGTTTTAAAAAAGAAAATAGTATTAATAATGATTATGAATTAATAATGAGTGATATTGCTTATCTTTTAAATATTCCATATGCTAATACATATCGTATTTTTGATGAAAAAATGAATCCTAAAGGTATAGTTAATATTTCTTTTGTTAACAAAAAAGAACGTTTTCTTAATTTAGAAGAAACTCTTCGTTTTATTAAAGAAGAATCTCCTAAATTTAATTTGACTCAAGAATTAATTGATTATCATGATAAAAATGTTAAACATGGTCTTAAAGAGATTAAATCAGTTTCTGCATATCATCAAAATATTGAATACGTTTTAAAACTATTTAAAGCTTTACCAGATATTAGTGAAGAAAATATTCTAAAACTAACTCATGATTATTTGAATATGAAAATCTTCGAATTACTAACTAATAGTTTAAATAATAATTTATCTAATATTGGTATTATAATCAATAAGACATCTTTACAATATACATATCGTTTATCTCCATCATATAATAAATATACTATAAACTTATCTTCTTTAAAGGATACACAAACTATTTGTAATTTCTTTATTGTTGATAAAAAAGAATTACTTAATACTTTAATTAAATATTATTACCCTGAAATAAAAGATATATTATCATTAATAACAAATAATAAAGAATCTTTATTTCCTATAATTAATCAAGTAATTAAAGAACACTTAGAATATACAGAGTATAGTAAATATTATAAGATTGTTTCTAATAACTTTAAGATGATAACTGAAGCAGTCCAAGCAAAAAAAGTAGTTACTCCTGATACACCAGAAGATGAAAATCGCTATTTAGATAATGATTTAGCTTATAATAGTCGTATAACTCCTTTTGTTGATAATTATGCTGCTTTAGATGATGATAAAGGGAGTACAATTCTTTTAATAATTGTAACTATTGTTTTATTTGCTACTATTGGTATTATAGCTTTAGCTGTTTATGCTTTAAGTAAAATGAATATGTAACAATTGACATTCTAAGTAAAAAATAATAAAATAAACACATAAATCGTTATAAAGAAAGACAAGTAATTTAAGAAACTTAGTTAAGAAAGTTCATGGTTGATGCAAATGAATCTAAGTCTTAAATGAATCTCCTTTCTAGAGCAGCTAATCCCTGCCGGGTAATTCCCGTTATCTATAATTAAGTTAAATAAAGGATGGTACCGTGCTAAAAGCACTCCTTAAGTACCATCCTTTTTTTAGGAGGAATATTATGAATCAAATAATAAAAGTAGGCATTGGTGTTCTAATTATTGATAATAATAAAGTTTTATTAGGTCATCGGACGAAAAAAGCTAGTGATACTGGTGGCATTTATGAACCTGATTCATGGACTTTACCAGGTGGTAAACAAGAATATAAAGAAACAATATTTGAAGCTGGTATAAGAGAAGTTAAAGAAGAAACAAACATACTAGTTAAAGATCTACGTGTATTCTATGTCTCGGACGATATCGCTAAAGACCGTCACTTTGTAACAATTGATCTTATAACTGATAAATATGAAGGCAGCCTAATGGTTATGGAACCAAATAAAATTGATCGTTGGGAGTGGTTTGATATCCATAATCTACCAACTAATCTATATTCACCATCTAAAAAGTGTCTTATGAAATATTTAGAAGAAAGAGGATTAAAGATTAATGAATAATTTAGATTCTCAAACTGTTAAAGATTTACAAACTATTAAAGATGATTATAAAAGAGCTCTAAAATTAGTCGAAATACTCTTTAAAGATAAAAAAGACAAAGAAGGAAAACCCTATATTAATCACTTAATTAGAGTTAGTTCTAAATTAAGCAACTATAACACCAAAGTAGCAGGATTACTCCATGATACAATAGAAGATATTCCTAATTTTACTTATGACGATTTAAGAAACTTAAACTTTAATGAAACAATTATTGAATTAGTAAGATTAGTAACTAAAGATAAAAAAAGCATTCAAAGTTATCATAATCGCATTACTAAGTTAATAAAATCCAATAATCTTGAAGCTCTCAAATTAAAATTGTCTGATATTCAAGATAATTGTGACTTAAATAGATTAGCCAAATTAGATGAACTAACTAGAAAAAGATTATATAATAAGTATAAAGATGAACTAGAAAGACTTAAAAACATCTTAAAAGAAAAAGGAGAAAAATTATGATCGATTTACATTATGATTTATTATCGATTCTTTATTACTGCTATTTAAAAGAAGATTTTAATTATTTAGAAGAAATAAAAAGACGTCTTTCAAGTTCTGGTGTTACCCATATTGTTTGTAATCTTTATTTTATGAATGAAGAAGAAATGAAAAGAGAAATGGGTGATAAATACCAAAAAATATCAGTTCTTGATATGTTTAAGATTTCTACTTCATTATTTCATCAACACTTTCCTAATCTTAATGCCATCTTTAGTATCGAAGGTTGTGATTATATTAAAGATGAAAAAGAATTAGAAGAATTATATAAATTAGGTCTTCGTAATATTCTGCTTGTTTGGAATAATCAAAATAAATATGGCTCCGGCAATCGTAGTGATAGTGGCTTAACTAATAAAGGTATTAGCTTCTTAAAAAAAGCGATTGACTTAGGCATTTCTATAGACTTATCACATATGAATCATAATACCTTTAATGATACTTTAAAACTCTTAAAAGAAGAAAAAAAGAAAAATAAAGATATAAAAGTGATTGTAAGTCATTCTAACTGCTATAGTATCTGCCCAAATCCTCGCAATTTAACTGATGAACAAATAATTAGTTTAAAAGAGCTAAACCCCCTTATTGGAATAGTATCCTATGGGCCATTCGTTTCATCTAGTACTAATATTCAAGTCCTAAAAGAAAAATATGTGGAACATATAAAACATATAATTTCTTTATTAGGAGATGATTGCGTTGCCGTTTCTACTGATGATATGAAATATGATTATGAATTACTAGGAAATAGTGATGATATTCAAGTATTTCCATATCAAAATATTAAAACTGAATTAAAAGAATTATTAAGTAAGAATAACATATGTAATATAAATAAAATAATGTATGAAAATAGTTATAATAAATTATTTAGGAGGAATTAAAAATGATAGATATTAAATTAATTAGAGAAAATAGAGAATTAGTAAAGGAAAATATAAAGAAAAAATTTCAAGATGAAAAATTACCATTAGTTGATGAAGTTTATGAGATGGATATTAAAGCTCGTGAAGCTCAAACTACATCAGACAATTTAAAAGCTAATAAAAATAAAATGAGTGGCGAAATTGGTAAATTAATGAAAGATAAAAAAATCGAAGAAGCCAACAAAATAAAAGAAGAAATAGCTCAAATGGCTGATGAAATAACTAAGTTAGAAAAAACTAAAGAAGAATTAGATAAGGAAATAAAAAATCGTATGATGGTTATTCCTAATATTATGGATCCATCAGTTCCTATTGGTAAAGATGATAGTGAAAATGTTGAAGTAGAAAGATTTGGTGAACCAGTAGTTCCTGATTATGAAATTCCATATCATGCAGATATTGCTGCTTCATTTAATGGCCTTGATAAAGAATCTGCTGGTCGTACTAGTGGGGAAGGTTTTTACTACTTACTTGGCGATATTGCTAGATTACACGAAGCTATGATTGCATATGCTAGAGATTATATGATTGATAATGGCTTTACTTATGCTATACCACCATTCATGATTCATGGTGATGTCGTAACAGGTGTTATGTCATTCCCTGAAATGGAAGCTATGATGTATAAAATAGAAGGCGAAGATTTATATTTAATTGGTACTAGTGAACATTCAATGATTGGTAAATTTAAAGATCAAATTATTAAAAATGATGCTTTACCAATTAACATGACATCATATTCACCTTGTTTTAGAAAAGAAGGTGGTTCTCATGGTTTAGAAGAAAGAGGACTATATCGTGTTCATCAATTCGAGAAACAAGAAATGATTGTTATTTGTGAACCAGAAGAATCAATGGATTGGTACAATAAAATGTGGAAATTAACAGTTGATTTATTTAGGAGTTGGGATATTCCTGTACGTCAACTAGAATGCTGTAGTGGTGATTTAGCTGATCTTAAAGTTAAATCTTGTGACATTGAAGCGTGGAGTCCACGTCAACAAAAATACTTTGAAGTAGCAAGTTGCTCTAATTTAGGAGATGCCCAAGCAAGACGTTTAGGCATTCGTACTAAGGGTGAAAAAGGAACTTATTATCTTCATACATTAAATAATACCGTAGTAGCAACTCCAAGAGGATTAATAGCCTTACTAGAAAACAACTATCAAAGCGATGGAACTGTTAAAATCCCAAAAGTATTACAACCATATATGGGTGGTAAAGAAATCTTAATCCCTATAAAAAAGAACTAATCGTTCTTTTTTAATTTTATTAAATTTGTTATAATATATTTATATACTAAGGAGGAATTTTATGACACCACATATTGATGCCAAAGAAGAAGAAATTGCTAATATTGTAATAATGCCAGGTGATCCAAATCGTGCATCCCTAATTGCTGATAACTTTTTAGATGAGTATCAAATAGTAAGTAATGTCCGTGGAATGATAACATATACTGGAACATATAAAGGAAAGAAAATTACTATAATGCCATCAGGCATGGGTATTCCTAGTATGGGCATATACTCTTATGAATTATTTAAATTTTACCATGTTGATTATATTATTAAAGTAGGAACATGTGGAACTTATACTAAAGATTTAGATTTAGGAGATCTTCTCCTTGTAAATAATTCTTATTCTGAATCTACATATGCCCTAGTTCAAGATAAACAAGATAAACATTTAGTATCATCATCTTCTTCATTAAATAATATAATTACAACTACTGCTCAAGAATTAAATATGAAAATAGTAAGTGGAAATATTCATTGTAGTGATGTTTTTTATGAAGAAGATAAATCATCTTCCACTAAGTTACTAGAAGAACGTGATTGTTTAGCTTGTGAAATGGAATCTTTCTCTTTATTACATAATGCAACTAAATTTGGCAAAAAGGCTACTGAAATCTTAACTGTTACAGATAACTTAGTTACAGGTATTCGAGCTGATAGTAATTTCCGTCAAAATAAAGTAAACGATATGCTTAAATTAGCTCTAGAGAGTATTTTAAAACTATGAAATCTTTAATTAATTTACCTAAGATAGAACTTCATCTTCATTTTGATGGTTCTATAAGTCCTAAAATAGCAAGTTCTATTTTAAATAAACCTTTAGAAGAAATAGAAAAAGAATTACAAGTATCTCGTGATTGCCGTAATTTAAATGAATATTTAACTAAATTTTCATTACCTGAAAAACTATTACAAACAAAAGAAAATATCTGCTTATTTGCTGAAAATTTAGCTTTAAATTTAAAGAAAGAAAATGTCATCTATGCTGAGATTCGCTTTGCTCCTATGAAACATTTAAAAGGTGGTTTAACTAAAGAAGAAGTCGTTGAAAGCGTTCTATCAGGACTGAAAAAAGTAGATTTAAAGACTAATTTAATACTATGTATGATGCGTGATTCTTCGTTTGCAGAAAATGAACAAGTAATCGAATTAGCTAAAAAATATTTAAATCATGGAGTCTGTGCTATTGACTTAGCTGGAGCAGAAGCCCTATATAAAACAGAAAGTTTTCAACCTTTATTTGCCATAGCTAAGAAAAATAAAATTCCTTTTACAATTCATGCTGGTGAAGCAGATGGTAAAGATAGTATTTCTTCTGCTATATCTTTTGGTGCTAAAAGAATTGGTCATGGTGTAAGAATAACAGAAAGTTCTGATTTAATAAAATTAGTTAAAAAGAAAAATATATTATTAGAAATCTGTCCCACCAGTAATATTCAAACATCAATCTTTAAAAATTATCAAGAACATCCTATAAAAAAATTCTATGATAATTTTATCCCTATATCTATAAATACTGATAACCGAACAGTTTCTAATACAACCTTAACTAAAGAATATCAATATTTAATAGACAATTTAAATTTTACTATCAATGACTTAATCAATATTAACAAAAATTCTATCATGCATACTTTCTTATCATCAGAAGAAAAAGATATATTATATAAAGAGTATAATAATGAATTATTAAAATTCCAAGATTAGTTTTTACTAATCTTTTTTTCTATATATATGATAAAATAAATTAATAAAGGGTGATATTATGGATCAAAAATTATCTAGAATTAAATATGAAAGTATAATTAAGAAAAAAATAAAAGAACAAAAAAGTAATACTTTATCTTATATTAGATTAGTAGTCTTTATCCTTGCTATAATTCCATTTATTGTTTATTTAACAACAAAAAATTATTTATATTTAATAATAGCTCTTATTTTTTTCTTTTTCTTTATTATTCTAGTTATAATTCATAGTCGTGTAATAAAAGAAATCAAAAAAATTAATAAATATTTAGAAATAATTTCCCGTTATGAAAATCGTTTATCTTCTAAATGGCAAGAAGAATATCTTAATCAAGAAGGTGAATATGCTAATCCAATTATAGATCTGGATATAATAGGTAATAATTCTCTTTTAAAATATATAAATTTTACTAATTCTTTAGGTGGTTTAAAAAAATTAATATCTGCCTTATCATTAACTAATTATAATAAAAAAACTATTATAAATAATCAGTCTTCTATTAAAGAATTAAAAGACAAACAAAATTTTATTCTCGATTTTCAATATAAACTTTCTAATATTGATAATATAAAAGAGATTGACTATTCTGCAATTTTTAATTATTTTAATCCCCACTTTACAGAAAATAAAAAAATATATCTTATATCTCTTATTTTATCTATAATAACTATAATTACAGCTATTTTATCCTTATTTCATATTCTTCCCATATATATTTTTCTAATCTTTTCTCTTATTCAATTAGCATATGCGTATTTTATGAGTAGTAGATATCAAGGAGAATTTAATATAATCGATAAAACAGCTCGTGAATTTAGTTATTTAAATGATATATATAAATTTATTTCAAATGAAGAATTTACCTCAGTAAGTAATCAAAAATTACAACGAAATATAAAGAAAGGACAAGATAGTTTAGATTCTTTAACTAAAATCGCTTCTCTTAATTCTTATCGCTTAAACTTTATTACTTATGTAATTTTTAATATTTTCTTTTCACTAAATTTTCTTATTATACATCGTTATTCTAACTTAATACATAGTAAATTAAATTATCTAAAGACAAGTATTTCTTCTTTAGAAGAATTTGAAAAATTAATAAGTTTTACTACTATATGTTTTGTTAAAAAACAAACATCTCTACCTATAATAAGTGATAGTTTAGAAATAGAAACTTCTAATATTAAACATCCTTTATTAAATGAAAATCTATGTATATCTAATAATTTTAAATGTTTAAAAGATATAAATATTATAACAGGCTCTAATATGAGTGGTAAAACATCTTTTATGAAGACAATAGGAATAAATTTAGTTCTTGCCTATAACGGAGCTTATGTTAATTCATCTTATTTTAAATTTCCTCTTGCTAAAATATTTACATCAATTAATGTTAAAGATGATATAAGTAAAGGAATATCTACCTTTTATGGTGAATTAAAACGTATCAAAGATATATTAGATTATAGTGAAAAAAATACTGAACCTATGATAATCTTTATTGACGAAATTTTTAAAGGAACAAATTATAATGATCGCATTTTAGGTGCTAAAGAAACCTTAAAACAATTATCTTCTCTAAATTGTATAGTCTTTTTAACAACTCATGATTTTGAACTTTGTACTCTTGATAATAAGATAATAAAAAATTATCACTTTAGTGAAGAATATCATCGTGATAAGATTGTATTTGATTATAAAATAAAGGAAGGTCAATGTAAAACAACTAATGCTAAATACTTAATGAAACAAATGAAAATAATAAAGTAGGTAATATTTATGAAAAAAATAATAATCTTTTTAATTTTCTTTTTGCTTAATCTTTCAGTTATAAGTGCAGCTAAAAATCCTTATAAGCAAACTAGTTCATATGGTACGAATTGTACCTGGTATGCTTGGAAGATGGCTTATGAAAAAGGAGGAGTTGCTCTTCCAGGTTGGGGAAATGCTAAAAACTGGTATAGTGATGCTAAAAAAGATGGCTATAAAGTAGGGCAAACACCTAAAGCTAACTCAATTGTTGTTTGGGGCAACTGGACCTCTTATGGCCATGTTGGTTATGTCGAATCAGTATCTTCTAATACACTTCATGTATGGGATTCAACAGGGCCTTGCATTGATTATGACGATATAGAATTTAAAACTTGTATGGCTAATGGCGTCAGTGAAGAAACTGATAAAATATGTTACGCTAATGCTAAAAGAAAAGCTTGCGAATATACCATCTCTCCATCTGATTATAAAATAACTGGCTATATCTATTTAGATGAAAAACCAACTAAAAAGCCATCATCTAATTCTAGTAATTCATCTTCTTCATCAAAAAAAGAAGAAACTAAAAAATCTAGTAATACTAATTTAAAAAGTCTTGAAATAACTAATTTAGATATATCTTTTACTAAAGATAATTATTTATATGAATTAGAAGTTCCATATTATATTGCTGATATAACAATTAGTGCTAAACCAGAAGATGAAAAATCAACTATTTCTGGAATAGGAGAATACCAATTAAAACTTGGTTTAAATGAATTTGAAATTATTGTAACTGCTGAAGATAAAACTACAAAAACATATAAAATAAATATTACACGTAATAATCTCCCTAAAAAAGAAGAACAACCTAAAGCCGAAATAAAAAAAGTATCTAAAGAAAAGAAAAATTATCCTACAATTATAATTGCGCTAATAATTATCACTATTTTAATTGTTATGCCTTTTATAATTATTCTAATTTATAAACATAAAAAAAATAAGTAATCTTACTTATTTTTTTATAATATTATTATTTAATATTTCTAAGAATTTTAATGTACTACGACTTAATTCTTTCTTCTTTAAATAACCATATCCAACATATCTTTTTTCTAAATGTGGATCAGTCTTAACTTCAAATAAAGTTCCATCTTCTAATTCATTATTTAAGTATTCTTTAGTTACAACTCCAATCCCCATTCCAATCTTTGTAAATTCTGTAACTAAAGAATAACTAGTTAATTCGATTTCTGGATTTAAAGTTATTCCTTTACTTTCTAAATATTTATCTAAAAAATCTCTAGTATTAGAATTCTTTGCCATTAATATTAAAGGATACTTACTTAAATCTTTTAAAGGAATAACTTTATTTTTTAACTCTTTAAATGAATTATTAGCTACAAACATATCATGAACTTCTTTTAATTTAAATTGAATAAAATCGTTAGGTAATTTAGCAGGCATATTTATAATAATAAGATCAACAACGCCATTACGTACGCGATTAATTAATTCATAAGTTGGATTAGTATCAATGGAAATTTTTATTTTGGGATACATCTTATGAAATTTTTCTAAATATGGTAATAAAAACTTCTTAACTAAAGTATTACTAACTCCAATGTTTAAATAGCCATAATCAAGGCTAACTATTTCTTGTATTTTTTCCTCAGCTGTAGCAATTATTTCCATTGCTTTACTTATTTGCTCATAAAAGACTTTACCTTCTTCAGTTAAAACAACTCATGATTTTGAACGAATAAAAAGAGGGCAACCAATTTGTTCTTCTAAAGTTTTAATGCTTTTACTAACAGCTGGCTGTGTAATTAAAAGCTCTTTAGCGGCTTTAGTAATATTCTTATTTTTAGCTACACAAAAGAAAGTTTTATAAAGTTCAATGTTAATATTCATAAAATCACCTTCGAAATAATAATTTATTATAATTAAAAAATATATATTAGTAAAGTTCTCTTGACGGATTATACAAAAAAGACTTTTTTCTTCATTTTTTTATGATATAATAAAATAGTAAGATAGGGGACTATATTATAGATTGGATGTGATTTAAATGGGTCTATTTGACAAATTTAAGAAAAAAAATGATGATAATGCTGTTCCTACACCTCCCCAAAGCGAACCAGTAATTGCTAATGAAGGAGTTACAATGCCTGAAACTAGCGAAGCAGGTAACCAAGCTATGGCTGTAGCTGTTGGTCCTGATAGTAACCCTTTTGTTGAAACTACTAGCAATCCTGTTCCAACTGAAACTGCTGAGGCAGCACCAGAAGTGCCAACTCTTGATAACATGTTCAATGCTGAACCTGGAGATTTAATCATGCCAGAAAGTCCTGCAGTTCAAGAAGAACCAGTAGTTGACATGCAAATTCAAAATGTTGAAGTAAATGAAGCAGGGGAAGTTGTTGCAGAGCAAGTTGTTTCTCCGACTGCAAAAGCAGCCGTTATTGATAATCCAATCCCCGGACCAGAACAACAAACTATGTTAAATGTTAACCCTGAAGAAATGATAAATGGCGAAACAAAAGAAGATGTCATAACTCAAATGGTAAGTGATAATGTTGCAGCAACTGAGCAACAATTAGACGAAGTGACGGAAACTTATGGTACAGAAGCAAGTGATAGTGAAGTAGTTGCTGAAACTCCACAAGTCGAAGAACCACAAGTCGAAGAAATCCAAGTGGCTGAAACACAAGTGGCTGAAAACCCAAATGTATCCGTACCAGAAGAAGTAGAACAACCAGTTGGACAAACTGAAGTACCTGCTGAACAACCAGTTGTCGAAAATATTGTTGAAGAAGCTCCAGAAGCTTTAGAAACAGAACAATTAGTTGAAGAACCTCAAGTTATGGAGCAGGTAGAACCTTCAACTATAGAAACAGAGCAAGTAGCAGAACAAGAACCAGTAACAGAACCATCTGCAGACGTTCAAGACCAACCTGTTGAAACTCCTCAAGTCGCCGAAAATCCAGATGTAGCTTCTGAAAATCCTACTCAACCAGAAGAACCAGGTAAAGAAACTGTGGTTGAATCTGAAGAAATCGAAGATATCGTTCCAACTGAAACTATTCTTCCAGCTGAAATTGTTGAAAGTCAGAATAATCCAATCGAGTTGACACCAACAGTTACACCAGTCGAAGAACCAGTTCAAGTTTTAGAATTAAGTAATGATGATAACATGGCAATTCAAACAAATGATGCACCAACTGTTGATAATGGTGGAGCAACTTTAGAAAATGAAACTCCAGAATCACCAGTAGTTGAACCGGTTAATGAGGAACCTGCTTTAGAACAAGTTACATTAGCTCCTTCAACTCCAGAAGATGTATATAATACACCAACAGAGGAACCTAAACCAGAAGAAACAGAAGAAGTTGAAAAGCCAGAAGTAACTCCAGTTATTGAAAATAATATTGTAGAACCTTCAATAGAAGAATCTGTTGAAAATACTATAGAAAACGAACAACCAGAAGTAGAAAATCAAGATTCTATAAAAGAAACTACTGCTGAAGAAACAGCAACAGAAGAATCATCACCAGTTGAACTAAATGTTGAATCTCCAACTACTAATGAAGAACCTCAAACTAAAGAAGAACCTTCTTCTAATGAAGAAGAATCTCCAGTAGTTACAGAAGAACCAAATCCTGAAATACCTGTAGTTGAAGAAAAAACAGAAGAAATAACAGAACAAGTAGCAGAACCAAAACCAATTATTGAAGAAGAAAGTTCTGAACTTAATGTTCAAAATAGTGATGCTGCTGAAGAACCAGTTGAAAAACCAATAATCGAAGAAGAAAAAGAAGAGTTAAATCTTGGAAGTTCAGAAGAACAAACCGCTCCTTTTAAAGCAGAAGAAGTTACAGAAGAAGAACCAAATCCTGAAATACCAATAGTTGAAGAGGAAAAAGAAGAACAAGTTTCACCTGAAGAAAGTGAAGAACAAATCGAAATCACATCAGAAGAAGAACAAATTCCAATTATTTCTGAAACAGAAGAAAAACCAGCAGAAGAAGCAGAAGTACAAAATCCGATTCAAGATATTTCCTTCCCAACCATAAATTCTCCAACTATCGAAACCACGCCAAATGAAATGATTAACAATGGTCCAACTATTGTCGAAGCAGAAGAGGAAGGAACTTATATTTCTGAACCTACACCAACTAAATTCTGTAATAATTGTGGTGTAATGTTAACTGATGACTCAAGCATTTGCCCATCATGCGGTGAACCAATAGATTAAAATAAAAAGCTATAGTGCTTTTTATTTTTATATGCTAAAATAAAAAAAGAAAAGGTGGAGTGTTTATGAACGAAGAAAAGAAAAGAATTGCTAGAACTGATTATTTACCATGGGAAGAATATTTCATGTCAGTAGCAAAATTATCAGCAATGCGTAGCAAAGATCCTAATACTCAAGTTGGTGCTTGTATCGTTGATAAAACAAATCGTATTCTATCAATTGGATACAATGGTACTCCAAATGGTTATGATGATAATGACTTTCCTTGGGAAAGAGAAGGTGAACCATTAGAGACAAAATACCTATATGTTGTCCATGCTGAAAGAAATGCAATCTTAAATTATCGTGGAAGTCGTAAAGACTTAGAAGGTGCTACTATCTACGTTGACTTATTTCCTTGTAATGAATGTGCTAAAGAAATTATTCAATGTGGAATCAAAGAAGTTGTTTACTTATCAGATAAATATGCCAATACTGAAAGTACAATTGCTTCTAAAAGATTATTTGATGCCTGTGGTGTTACATATCGTCAATTAGAAGTAGAAAAAGAGATAACTTTAACATTAAAACCACAAAATCCAAAAGAATAATTTTGCTTATTCTTTTTTATTTTGATATAATTGATAAACGGAAGTGATACCTATGAAATTACCAAATATAAAAGAAGCTCGAAAAAGAACTGATAAAGAAGTTCAATATATCTATTTAAATCAAGAATACAATCAAAATACTCTTAAAGACAAAAAATATTTTCTTCGTACTTATGGTTGCCAAATGAATGTTCATGATAGTGAAGAAATAAGTGCTCGTTTAGAATCTCTTGGTTTAACTAAAACAGAAAAACTTGAAAATGCTGATGTTGTAGTTTTAAATACTTGTGCCATTCGTGAAAACGCTCATGACAAACTATACGGTTTTTTAGGTCGTTGCAAACATGAAAAAGAAAAAAATAATCCAAACTTAATTATTGCTATTTGTGGTTGCATGGCTCAAGAAGAAGGCGTTGTAAATGAATTAATGAAAAAACATCCATATGTTAACCTTGTTTTTGGAACTCATAATATTCACGAATTACAAGATTTAATTCTTGCAAACAATCATCAACAAGATATTGAAGTTTACTCTTGTGAAGGCAATGTTTATGAAAACATTACTTATAAAAGAGATTCCAATATTAAAGCATGGGTAAATATTCAATATGGTTGTGATAAATTTTGTACTTATTGTATTGTTCCATATACTAGAGGAAAACAACGTAGTCGTAAAAGTTCTGAAATAATAAAAGAAGTTACAGATTTAGTAAATAAAGGATACCAAGAAGTTACTTTATTAGGACAAAATGTTAATGCTTATGGAAAAGACTTACCTAATGAATTATCATTTGCCGAATTATTAGAACAAGTAAGTAAAACTAAAATTCCTCGCTTGCGTTTTGTAACTTCTCATCCTTGGGATTTTACTGATGAAATGATTAATACTATCGCTAAATATGACAATATCATGCCATATATTCATCTTCCTCTTCAATCAGGATCAACTAATATTTTAAAAAAAATGGGTCGTCGTTATACTAAAGAAGAATATCTTACCTTATATAATAAAATAAAAACGACTATTCCAAACTGTGCCATTACAACTGATATAATTGTTGGTTTCCCTAATGAAAGTGATGATGATTTTAATGAAACAATTGAGGTTGTAAAAAAATGCCAGTTTGATAGTGCTTTTACTTTTATTTATAGTCCTCGTGAAGGAACTCCTGCTGCTAAGATAAAAGATACTATTTCTATGTCTACTAAAGAAGAAAGACTACATAAATTAAATGAATTAATTAATTCCTATAGTTTATCAGCTAATCAAAAATACTTAAATAAAGTAGTCCCTGTTCTAATTGAAGGATTAAGTGACAAAGGTAATAATAAAGTATTTGGTTATACTGATACAATGAAATTAGTTAATGTTACAAATGCTCAAAATGATATAGGTAAAATAATAAATGTAAAAATAACAGATGCTAAAAGCTTTAGTTTAGATGGTGAAAAAGCCGAATAAAAAACTCATTTAATTAAAGTGAGTTTTTTATTTTATTTACAATAAAGTTATAAAATTATATAATTAGAATAGGTGATTAAATGAAAAAAATAATCATATTAATTTTCACACTTTTTTTCTTATGTAGTTGTGAAACTAAAGAAGAAAAAAATATCGATGAATATTACTTTACTTACAATGCTATTGATTTAAAACCAGGAATAATTTTTAATAACGTTTCTGTATCTTTAGAAGAATATAATAATACTTATTCTGAATCAAGTAACTATAATGAATCTAGCGCTAATATATATGAATACGATGATTTTGAAATTGAAACATATTATGATGAAACAGGTATTGAAAAAATATATTCTATTCGTTTAACTAATCAAGAACAAAAAACGAATGAAGGAATTAAAATAGGAGATACTATTGATAATATGTTAAAAATATATGGGGATAATTATGAAAAAATAGATGATAATACTTATTTATATAATATCTCTAAAACTAATATTACATTTACTATTAATGATAATTTAATTACAGATATTGTTTATTATTTAATATAAAAGGGTTGAAAATATGAAAGATAAAATAATTATAAATCGTCAATTAAAAAATACTATTTTTACTTACCTAGCTATTATTCTTCTTATTACTAGTATTAGTATGTATATATATAAATATATAGAAGAAAAAAATTCCTTAACTATTAGTGCTACTATTACAAGCATAAATTCTCAAAGCAATAAAACAACTGCCGATGTTAAATATTTTGTTGCTGAAAAAAAATATGTTGGAAAAGTAACATTATCTAATAATACAGAACTAGCAGTTGATGATCAAACTACCATTAAAGTAGATATGAACAATCCAAGTCGTCAAATTACTAATTTATTAATTTATATAGCATCAGGAATTCTTCTTCTATCTTTAATAACTGGTATTATCTTTATTCCTCAATTTATTAAAAATTTAAAAAATCAAAAAAGAATAAGATTCCTAAAACAAAATGGTTTATATATTGAAGCTAATATTATGAGTATATATGCTAATAATAAAGGAAAAACATATAAACAAAAATATCCTCATCGTCTAAGATGTCAATACAAAAATCCCCAAGATAATAAAGAGTATGTTTTTGATAGTGAAGATACCTTTCTTGATTTAGATAATATTATAGCTAAATATAATACGCAAAAAGTAACAGTCTTTATTGATAAAACCAATATTTCTAATTACTATGTTGATTTAACATCATTAGTCCCTAAAGTAAATATTATAAATCCTCTTGAATTCATGAAACAAACACCAAGTAATAAGGAAAAATAAAATGAAGAAAAAATACTTATATACTATTTTAATTATTTGTTTAATAATAAGTACTACACTTATAACAACTATAATTATACCTTCATATGCTAAATATATTAATAAAAAAGAAGAATTAAAAAAAATAAAAACAGCTACTATATTAGTTGAACTAAAAGAAGATTTAACGACTCCCTTTCTAAGTGAAGTTAAAGTAAGTGATTTTATAACCAATATTAATGGAGATATACTAAATGATTATCTAATAGATACTAGTAAAATAGGTGAGCATATCATTAATTTTACATATCTTAATGAAGAAAATATCAAAGTACCATATACTTACAAAATAAATGTTCAAGATAAAACAGCTCCTGTTATCTGGGTTAATAATACCTATTCAGTTGAAAAAGGTTACGATGGCTCTTTACTAGAGGATATCGTTTGCGCCGATAATTATGATGATAATCCTAAATGTGAAATTCTTGGTCATTATAACTTAAATAAAATAGGGGAGTATCCTCTTACTTTTAAAGCAACTGATAATGCAGGAAATACAACTATTAAAGAATTTACTCTTAAAGTAAAAGAACCAATTAATAATCAAAAATCTTCATCATCTCCTAAATCATATACATTATTCTCAGATGTTATAAAAGAATATAAAAATGAAAAAACTAAAATAGGTATTGATGTCTCAAGTTGGCAAGGAAATATCGACTTTCAAGCTTTAAAAAATGCTGGTGTCGAATTTGCTTTTATCCGTGTTGGTAGTACCTATGGTATAGATGGTGAATATTTTCTAGATAAAAAATTTATCCAAAATATTGAAGGCTTTAATAAAGTAGGTATCCCTGTTGGTTTATATTTTTATTCATATGCATATAATCAAGAATCGGCTATTAACGATGCTAAATGGGTTTTATCCCAAATAAAAAACTATAAAATAGATCTCCCTATAGCTTATGATTGGGAAAGTTGGTCTTTTTATAATACCTTCCATCAAAGCTTTTATAGTACAACAATGAATGCCAAATCATTTCTTGATACCATCAAAAAAGCAGGCTACGAAGGTCTTTTATATAGTAGTAAAAACTATCTTGAAAATGTTTGGTACGATACTGGCTATGACATTTGGCTTGCTCACTATACTAATAAAACTTCTTATACAGGAGATTATAAATATTGGCAAATGTGCAGTAATGGTCGTGTAGATGGTATAAACGGCAATGTTGATATAAATATAATGTATACATAAAAAAACTTTGAAAATTTCTTCAAAGTTTTTTATTTAACAAATTTATCTTTAGCTGCTAAAACAACACTTTCAAACTCACTTTTTATTTCTTCTAAACGTTTTTCCGTTTTAGCTTCAAAACGTAAAGTAAGATTAGGACCAGTATTACTAGCTCTAACTAAAGCCCATCCATCATCAAATTGTACTCTAATACCATCCACATCTAAATACTTATATTTTTTCTCTTTAACATACTTTGTAACCTGTTCAACAATTTTAAACTTAGTATCATCAGTAACAGCAATTTTAATTTCTGGGGTATTATAGTATGTATTAATTCCTTCTAATAATTCAGTTATACTTTTATTTGTTTTACTTAAGATCTCTAACATACGAAGTCCATTATATAAACCGCTATCTATTCCTGGCCATCTATCTGTAAAATAAAGATGTCCTGAATATTCTCCTCCAAAAGGAATTCTTTCCTTATTTACTTCATATCTAGTCCAAGAATTACCTGTACGATAACATATAGGAGTAGCTCCTAATTTAATAATTTCATCTTCTAAAGCTTTTCCGCATTTTACATCATACAAATACTTCTTCTTTGCTACCTTTTTATTAATATCTCTAATATAAATAATCATTGCTTTATCAATTGGTAAAAATTCACCTTTGTCAGTAATAAAACCAACTCGATCACCATCACCATCAAAACCAATACCTATATCAGCTTTAACTTCTTTAACTTTATCAATTAACATTTTATTATTTTCCAAGACTGAAGGATCAGGATGATGATTAGGGAAAGTAGCATCAGATTCATCACAAATCATCGTTATATCTAAATTTGAAAATTGCGAATAAATATACTTAGCATACAATGATGTTGTCCCATTTCCACAATCTAAGACAACTTTTAGCTTTCTATCTCCCATCTCAATATTTTCTCTAATAAAACTATAATAATACTCACGTGGATCAAACTCAGTTACTTCTCCTTCACCACTTAAGAATTTACCTGCTAAAGTATAATCTCTAAAATCATATACTTGTTCTCCACGTGCATTACCTAAATGATCAAAACTAAATTTAAACCCATTATCATCCTTTGGATTATGTGAAGCTGTAACCATTACCCCAATTATTATATTAGTCTTTAAACAAGCATAATAATACATAGGCGTAGTAACTAAACCAAAATTAATAACATTACATCCAGAATCAGTTATCCCACGAATTAACTCACTAGCTAATTGAGGACTAGATAAACGATTGTCTCTTCCTACACCACATATATTTCTTTTTAATTTTTCTTGAATATAAGAACCATAGCTTCTTCCAATTGTATAAGCTACTTCTTCATTTATTTGCTCAGGATACACTCCTCGTATATCGTATTCACGAAAAATATTTTTATCCACTATTTATCATCTCCATTATAAATAGATTATATCAAAATATAAATCAACAATCTAGATATTTATGATATAATAAGTTTTATAGAATAGAGTGATAATATGCAATTAACAGATGATATAAAATACAAATTACATTTTATTTTAGATAAAAAAAGAAGTAACAAAAAATTAACTAGTGAAGAAGAAAACTATCTAAAAAGATATAACGAATTTTTAAAAATTCTTGAAAGTTATCAAGTTGAACAAGAATTAAACAACTTTTCTTTTAATAGTCAAGAAATTTTAACTTATTTAAATAATAAAGAAAAAGAAATTAGAAGAACTATTCCTAAAACAAAATCTCGTCGTAAATTACTTTTATTTCAAAAAATGCTTCTTAAAATAGAAAAATTACGTCAAGGTGATTTAGATTTATTTAAATATTATGTTGCTGATACATATCCATATAATCGTTTAGATATTAATCGCTATATTGTTTCTCTAGTTAATTCTGATACTTATACATCTTCTGGCGAAATGCTATATCATAATAAAGAAAGTTTTATTAATCAAAATAGATATACTGGTGAAGTAAAAATAAAAAGAGCCAATGTTTTACTTGCTAAAGAAATATTAGGTGGCAATGAGAAAAACTATCAAATATTACTAGAACTTAGTAATTGCCAAGATATAAAACGTCGTGAAGAATTATTATCTCTTTTACCATCAGAATTAAAAGAAGCTAATCCCAAAGAAGTAAGTCGCCTAGTATATTATGGACGCGGCCGTATTGGAACTCCTAAAGAAAATATTTTTTACGATGCTAGTGATATATTAGATTACCTATTAATGTTATCATCTCTTAATAAAGAAAACCAAACAACTGAATATCATCAATCAATAAAAAAATATACTATTTCCGCAATCGATAAATATATAAGTGGTGAATTACCAGAAACTAAAATATCTCGCTATGCTGTATGTCGATTTATTCCTGCTAACTTTTATTATAAAAAGTTTCTTGCTCTTCTTAGTGCCCATAACTATAATTTATCAAGTGTCCTTGCTAAAATTAGTGAAGATGATTTAATATCTTCTACAGTTTTAAATTATTCAAGTGCTGAAAATGGTTTTATCTCTTCGGATTATCAAATAAACTTACCTAATGTAACTTTAGCTAATGAAATTATCGAAGGTAATTATCTTAACTATCGCTTATTAGTAGATTATGAAAAAACAAATGATGAAACTATTTATCAAGAAATCCCTGAAGAATTAAGAACTGCTAGTCCTAAACATATGAGTCGTATTGTATACTATGGTCGTGGTCGTATAGGTAATCCAAACAATCATGATTTTGATAAAGATTATTACGATTTAAAAATTTTAAAAATCCTAGCTGAATATCAAGAATCACTAAAAAAGAAAAAAGAGGAAGAAAAAATAAAAAAGCCAAAGAAATCTAAATAAGTTGACATTTAAAAAATAATTGTTGTATACTAATACACGTAAAGCAATTGATGAAGACGTCAATATTCTAGTAATTTAAAGAGAGTTACCAGCTGGTGTGAAGGTAATAAATAAAAAAATATTGAGAATCACTTCTAATGTGTTACTTTGAATTTAGTAGAAGTAAACGTTCCTCGCGTTAAGAGATAAAGTGTATGATAAGTTCATAAACTAAGGTGGTACCACGCTTCTGCGCCCTTAGATTTATGAACTTTTTTATTTTAAGGAGGTCAAAATGCAAACCGAATATGAACTACGTGTTTTAGAAATTAATCATGAAGAACTAATAAAAAAACTAGAAGCCCTAAATGCTGAATTTATTTTTAGTAATCTTCAACAACGATACGTTTATGATTTTAATCCTAAGCAAGAAAATAAATGGATTCGTCTTCGTACAGATGGTAAAACTACAACCTTAACTATTAAAGACTTACAAAGTAAAACAATTGATGGTACAAAAGAATTAGAAATAGTTGTCGATGACTTTGCTAAAACTCATGAAATTTTAAAAGAATTAGGTTATCAGCCAAAAGGCTTTCAAGAAAATAAACGTACACGCTATATCTTAGATGGTGTAGAACTAGACTTAGATAAATGGCCTTTAATTCCTGAATATCTTGAAATAGAAGGAAAAAGTAAAGAAGATATTTATAATTGCTTAGAAAAATTAAATATAAAAAAAGAAGAAACTGTTACATTAGATGTTGCTAGTATATATACTCATTATGGTTATGATGGTGACAATCTAACAAACTTAAATTTTGAAATGGAGGAGAAAAAATGAGAAAATTTGCCGAATTAGACAAAAGACAAGCTTCTGAAGTTGAAGCTGATACATTAAAACATTGGGGTGGTGTTAAAGCTATATATGATGAAACCCTAAAAGTACATCAAAATGATCCAAAATTTGTTTTCTTTGATGGCCCTGCTACTGCTAATGGTTATCCAGGCTTACACCACATGCTTGCAAAATTCCTAAAAGACTCATTTACTAAATATCAAACTATGAAAGGTAAAAGAGTAGTTAGAAAAGTAGGATGGGATACTCATGGTTTACCAGTAGAACTTCAAGTTGAAAAAGAATTAGGATTTAATGGTAAACAGGATATCGAAAAATATGGTATCAAAGAATTTAATGAAAAATGTAAAGAATCAGTTTTTAAAAACAAAGAAGCTTTCACTGACCTAACAAGTAAAATGGGCCAATTTATCGATATTGATAATCCATATATAACTTATGATAATGATTACATAGAAACTGAATGGTATATTTTAAAAGAATTCTTTAATAAAGGTTTATTTTATGAAGGCCATAAAATTCTACCTTATTGTCCACGTTGTGGAACTGGACTAGCTTCTCATGAAGTAGCTCAAGGATATAAAGAAGATACTGTTGAAACAGTAATTGTTCCAATGAAAAAAGTAAATGAAGATGTATACTTCCTAGTATGGACTACAACTCCATGGACATTAGTATCTAACGTTGCGTTATGTGTTCATCCTAAATTAACATATGTTAAAGTAAAATCAGGTGACTATACTTTCATTCTAGCTGAATCTTTAGTTTCTAAAGTCCTAGGTGATGATGTAGAAGTTCTAGCTAAGTATAAAGGAAAAGATTTAGAATATATGGAATATGAACAACTAATTCCTGCTCTTAAAGTTGATAAAAAAGCATTCTATGTTACTTGTGATGAATATGTAACAGCTGAAGATGGAACTGGTATAGTTCATATTGCTCCAGCTTTTGGTGAAGACGATGCAAAAGTAGGTCAAAAATATAATTTACCTTATCTAAATCCAGTTGGTGAAGATGGAAAATATACTGATGGTCCTTGGAAAGGAAAGCTAGTTTTTGATGCTGATAAAGAAGTTATTGCTTACTTAAAAGAAGAAGGTAAGTTATTTAAAAAGCAAAAGATGGTTCATAACTATCCACATTGTTGGCGTTGTGATTCTCCACTAATTTACTATTCTAAACCATCTTATTACCTAAAAGTAACTGCTATTAAAGATAAAATAATTAAAGCTAATAAAAAAGTTCATTGGTATCCTTCTTATGTTGGAGAAAAACGTTTTGGTAATTGGTTAGAAAATATGAACGATTGGGCTATCTCTCGTAGTCGTTACTGGGGAACACCACTACCATATTGGACTTGTGAATGCGGTCATGATGAAATGATTGGTTCTCGTAAAGAATTAGTTGAAAAAGCTATTGAAGATATCGATGAAACAATTGATTTACATCGCCCATATGTTGATAATGTTCATCTAAAATGTCCTAAATGTGGTAAACCAATGACTCGTACTAAAGATGTTATCGATTGCTGGTTCGATTCAGGTTCAATGCCATTTGCTCAATATCATTGGCCATTTGCCCAAGATGGTAAATTCGAAGATCAATTCCCAGCTGACTTTATTTGCGAAGGAATTGATCAAACTAGAGGATGGTTCTATACCTTGATTATTATTTCTGTTTTCTTAAAAGGTGTTGCTCCTTTTAAAAATGTTTTAGTAAATGATTTAATTCAAGATGCTGAAGGTAAAAAAATGTCTAAATCTAAAGGTAATATTGTCGAACCATTTACAACAATGAAAGAATATGGCGCTGATGTAGTCCGTTTCTATTTACCATATGTTTCACCAGTATGGACTCCATTACGTTTTGATATCAACGGTTTAAAAGAAGTATACTCTAAATTCTTTAACCCATTAAAAAATACTTATAGTTTCTTTGCTTTATATGCAAATACTGATAATATTGATATCGAAAAATGTAATGTTCCATACGCTAAGAGAGAAGAAATAGATAAATGGTTATTATCTAAATATAATAAACTACTAAAATATGTTACTGAAAGTTATGACGAATATGATTTAAATAAAGTTGTTAAAGCAGTTACAGAGTTTGTTTCAGAAGATTTATCAAACTGGTACATAAGACGAAATCGTAAACGTTTCTGGGCTTCCGAATTAGATACTTCTAAGAAATCTGTATATATAACAACTTACGAAGTATTAGAAGGATTATGTCGTATGATAGCTCCAGTAGTTCCTTTTATAACTGATGAGATATATACTAAGTTAACTGGTGAAAAAAGTGTTCATCTAGCTAGCTTCCCTAAATATAAAAAAGCATACATTGACGAACATATTGAAACACGTATGGATCTTGTTAGAAGTCTAATTTCAATTGGTCGTTACGTTCGTGAAGAAGCTAAAATAAAAGTTCGTCAACCATTAAATGAAGCTCTACTAGATGGTAAAAATAAAGAGCTAATTTCTGACTTAGTATCACTTATTGAAGAAGAATTAAATATTAAAAAAGTAGTCTTTGTTGATGATTTAAATGAATATATGAACTTATCAGTTAAACCAAATTTCAAAGTAGTAGGTAAACTATTTGGTCCACTAATTAAAGAATTCCAAAATAAATTAGAAAATCTATCATCAACAGAAATAAACACCTTAGAAAAAGGAAACTCGATTACTATGATAATTGGTGATAAAGAAACTGAAATAACTCCAGAAATGGTTGATATTCGTATCTCTTCTAAAGAAGGATTTAATGTTGGTATGGAAAATAATAACTTTATTATTCTTGATACAACTTTAACTGAGGATCTAATCCTAGAAGGAATAGCTCGTGAAATGGTTTCTAAAGTTCAACAACTACGTAAAAACAAAGATTTTAATGTTACAGATCGTATAAAATTATATTATAAAGGAGATCAAGATATAGATAAATGTCTAAATAAATTCTCTGAATATATTAAAAATGAAACTTTATCTGTATCTATTGAACAAAGAGATAATCTAAAAGAAAAATATGATTTAAATGGTCATGATTGCTATATTGATATAGAAAGATAAATATTTATCTTTCTATTTTTTTACCTATCATTTATAATATATATAAGGTAGATGATAATATGAAAAAAATAATCTTTTTCTTTCTTATCTTATTTCTTTTTATAATAAACACTTCTGCATTAGATAACAATATAATAAATTATTCTAATACTTTAACTATCCCCTCAAATAATAAGATAAACGATATAACAGGAACAAATACCTATTATCTTTTAATTACCGAAAATAATAATACTACCATTTCTAAATATGACTATCAAAACCAATTACTTACATCTAAAGAATTCCCTGAATTATATAATTCTAAAATAATAAAAGTAGATAATAACTATTTTCTAGTTGGCAATTATCATAATACACTTAAAATATATTATCTTGATGAATCTCTTCGTATTATAAATCAAAACGATTCATCTATTATAATAAGTAAAAATGCTACTATAAATTTATATTATTATAATCATAAAATATATATTCTTCTAACTAATAATGACTTATTATATGATAATTTAATCTATGAAGTAGATTCTTCTTTAAATATTATATCTAATAACTTTAGTTCATATGATTCAACTATATTAAAAGAAATTCTAAATAGTACATACTATTTACTTCATAATAATGAACAAAAAATAAATAACGACCTAATACATTATTATGATTCTACTTATACAAATAAAGATACTATTTTAATTGGTACTAAAATAGAAGAAAATGGTTTCCAAAAAGCTTTTCTAACTATTATAAATAAAGAAAATAAAAATCTAACTTATGAGGAATATAATAAATTTTTAAATATTAAACTAGTAAATGATAAATACTTAGTTCTAGCTACTAAAGATGATTCATCTTATCTATTAACTCTTGATTATGAAGGAAACATTATTACCAAAGAAAAACTTACTGCTGCCTATAATAAGATATATAAAGTAAATAATAAAATAATTCTTTTAAATCCTATATTATCTGATATTGTATTCTATAATTACCAACTAAATATTAACTATCATAAAAGTGAATTTAGTACAATAAATATTCCTTCTAAAGCAACTGCTAATAATCAAATCCTTCTTGATATTAAAACTAATTCGGGATATGAAGTAGAATCAATAAATATTACTGATGAACAAGGTAATGATATAGCAATTATTAATAATAGCTTTACAATGCCAGAAAACAATGTATATATTAATATTAATTATCAAGCAACAATTACTAATCCAGAGACACTTGATTTAATAACTATTACATTAATAATCTTTATTATTATTAGTATTATCTTAATTATTAGTAAACGCAAGTTAAATTGGTTAAAATAACAGTTTTTACTGTTATTTTCTTTTTTTATGATATAATAAAAAGAGAATAGGGTGATAAAATGCCAGATAATAATTTATTTAATCCAAATGATTTACCTAAAAAAAATGATGATAATAACACATCAACTAATAATCTTAATCAGCCAATTGAAGAACATAAAGATCTTATTGAAATTCCCCAAGCTTATTATGATAAACTAGCTAAAGAAGAACAAGAAAAACAAAATAAAGCGCAAGCAGAAATGTTAAAAAAACAAGAAGTTTTAGAAGCTAAAAAATCATTTAATAGTTTTGCATCTATAGTTTTAATAAATGCTATATTAATTTTTGCTAGTACCTATGCTTTCTTAAATATAAATGAACTTTTAATACTTCTAATACCTGGCTTTATTGTTTTTCTAACCTTTTACTCTGCTTTTAAACATAAAAAAGATTCTACATATCCAATATCATTATTAATTGGTGGAATTATAGTAGCAGTTGTTACTTTTATCATTTCTATGATAAAAGTAGAAGAACTAGATCTTTGGACTCACTATACAATAGTAGCAGTTGTAATTGGTTTTTTAGGTGCTTTTACTAGTAATATTATTACTAAAATAATTACTTCTTTTAAAGAAATAAAAGCCTTAGAATTTACTGGTTATATAATTTATTTTATTCTTCTTATAGGTGTTCCTATTTTTTTAGAACATAATTACCGTACAGAATTTCATCAATTCGTTTTTCTTGAACAAGTCGCAGTTGAAGCTGAAAATGAAGAAGACTTCATTTTAAAAACGCTTCAAGTCCGTTACGGTGAAAAATTCACGTGTGAAAATAAAGTTCAATATCAAGTAGATGAAAATAATCGTAAACAAAATACTCGTAAATGTAAATCAAGTAGTGGAATAGAAATAGATGTTACTAGTAAAGATTATCAAGAACTAAATAATAAATTTATCATAATTGATAACTATATTGACAGATTATATTTAGATAATAGCAAAAGCCAATTAATAGATAATTTACAAGCTGCATCTCAAGCTAACAAAATAGAATTATATTTATATCCTGAAATAAATTGTACTTTCTATGGTGATTGTGCTGACTGTGATGAATATTATACTCGTTATAATGAAGAAACATCTATTGAACATCAATATGAACAAAGTATCAAATTAAACTTCACTAAAGAATTAAATAATGACTCCAAGAGTTTCATTAATAATCAAAAATTCAAATATATTATAAATGTTATTAGTACATATGATGAAAATAATACAGATTATCAATCTATCATAGATCGTATCTTAAATGAAATAAATAATAAAGGATATAAAAATACTTTTGGTTATGTTATCAATATTTATAGTCTTTCATCATCATCTTTAGGTGATACCAATAAATTAGTATACAAAGTAAAAGGTTCAACTAATAAAGAACAGACATTTAAAGATCCAGAGGTTGTTGATATAAGTGGATATCGTGCTATTAAATAATAATAATCGCTATTTTAAAGAAGTAATAAACATATATTATAAATGGTGGGGTAGTAAGAAAAATACTTCGTATGAAAAAATCCTATCTACATATTCGAATTTTTCTTCCTTACCCCATATATATGCTTTAATTATCAATGATACCCTAATAGGAACTTATTGTTTAAGTCCTAAAGATGATATAGATAACGAAGATTATACTCCTTATCTAGCTAATCTTTATATAAAAGAAAAATATCGTAATCAAGGATATAGTAAAATATTAATTAATGATGCTAAAATAAAAGCCCAAGCTCTTGGTTATGATAATTTATATTTACATTCCCATTTAAATAATTATTATGAGAAATACTCTTTTACTTACTTAAAAGAAATAAATACTAAATATGGACCTAAAAGGATATACAAAACTAAATTAAAGAAGAATTAATTCTTCTTTTTTTTAATTATTAAACTTAAAATTAATAAGACTATCCAAACAATATAAATATAATTTCTTATAAATAAAATATTTACATAATTTCTATTTAGAAAAAACTCTATCCCTACTAAAAAAATAATAATAAAAATATAAAATACTCTTTTATCTAAGTTATCTCTTAATACTCTAATTGCTAACCACCCAGATATCAATAAATTAAATATCCATACCATAATTAAAATATTTTCTACATTACTTATATAATTTAATATAGTAAATTTCTTTAATATTAAATATTCAGGAAATCTAACAATCATTGCAAAATCAATACCATAAATACTTATAATTAAATACATTAAATATATTGTTGTAAGACATCCTAATACATAACCAATACTAATATCTTTAAATTTTAATTTATCTTTATAATTTAATAATAATATATTAGGTATAATCGAATTAACCATAAATACTAATATTCCCTTTAATATATCAATCATCTCAGTATTAAAAAATGGTTTTAAATTACTAATCTCTCCAATTGGCCATAATCCTAAGTAGACAAATATTAATATAGGTATTGAAAGACATATCGCCAATAAAGAAAAACGTAATATTATTTTAAATTCTTTTAAAGAAGACCATAAAATAGCTATTAAATATATACCCATAACTATAATAGAAGGAGTTTTATAAAGTAAATAAGTATTAGTTAATATCGTATTAGATAATATATTAATTAATAAAACACCTATACTAATTAATATACAAATATAATTATTTATATAATCTTTCTTATATAATAAATATAATACAAAGTATCCTAATAACATACCAAGTAATCCGCATAATATAGAACTATTTTTCCCTATATTAAGTAATACTGTATATCCACCACCTAAGAATAACACTCTTGTTAAAAAAAAACTAAGAATAATATAATAACTTTTCTTAATCATAAACCACCTCATAAATACTACCATTTTTATTAAGAGTTATTTTAGCTTCTACATCATATTTTATATTTTCTTTTACTCGTTTAAACTCTTTATAATATTTGTCCTTTAAATTTAATAAATCTATTTCTCTTTTAAAAGAATTATCTAAATACTTAGTAATTTCATCTTCTATCTTTATATTTATAAGATCTTCTATTTTATTATAGTCATCCACTTTTTTTAGATTATATCCTATATCAGTTTCTTTAATTCTTCCATTACCTGTAATCTTTATCGTAATTTTATCTTTCTTAATATCATAATCTATTTTCTGATCATAAACATTAACAACATTATTGTCATATATAAAATCAGTACTATCTATCTTATGAATCATAAAATTATATATTTTAGCATCATCTATATATTTTAGTTTATCTTTTTTAAAACAAGCAATTTTATTAACTATAATATTACCATTTTCTACCTCGATATAAGGTAATACTAAATCAACTTTTTCATTAAGTAACTTAGCTGCTACTAAATCTAAATCATTTAAATAAGTTGTATTAATATCATATTTTATTGTATCAACTATAACATTTATAATACTTGTATTATTCTTCTTAATCTTTAATATATCTTTAGGATTCTTAGTTATTACTACCATATAATTATTATTAATAGTTATATCCCTAAGAAAAAAATCTATAATTTCATTTATGCCTTTTTTAGCCACTTCTTCACTTAACAAAAGTAAATTAACATGTTCAGCATATAATAATTTATTTGAATTCTGTGTTGCTTCATTATAAGCTAAAGCTAAATTATTATTTATTCCTTCAATTATTTCTGTTGCTACTAAACTATCACCATTTTGTTTAATACTATTATTTATTTCTAAATCAACAACATACTTATTATCTTGATAATCAACAGCTATACCATTAACAATACTCATATCATTTAATTCCTTATAATCAAAACATCCTCCTATCATAAAACAAATACTAACTAATATAATAATCTTTTTCATTTACTCACCTTATTTATGTTATTTGATAATACTTTACTTCGTTTATTATCTTTATTCTTTCTTAAGAAAGTTTTAAATAAATAAGTATCTTCTAAAGGTGCTATTGGAAACATATATGGTTCATCTAATGTTTTCATACTAATAAGATTTACTATTATAAAAAATAAACTTATAAAAAATCCATATAAACCAAG